>CAMDDY010000525.1 GCA_945893125.1 Bordetella parapertussis | reverse complement strand
TTCGCACAATGCAGGGCGCGCAGACCTTCTGCACCATCCGCTCCTATCTCGATACCATGCACAAACAGGGTCATAATATGTTCGAGGTGCTGCGCCAGACTTTCATAGGGCGTCCACCTTCGCCTGATTCAGGCTGAATAGAGACAAATATTGTTTAAAAACATATACTTATTTCAGCCGTCATTCTGGCGCAGGCCAGAATCCAGGTTGTTGCTTTTGACACGGCGCAAGCCGCCGAATTCATTCAGAGAAAACACGAGTTACGCACTGGGTTCTGGCCTTCGCCAGAACGACGGCACGAGCAGTTATACCCGCTCAAGAATATGCAACCCCCGCACCCGATCCAAAAGATAAATCAACCCGCGATCATCCACCGTCACGTCATTACTTTGCACGCGCGGACACCCCGGCGGCACATCCGGCATGAAGTAAGCGACCTCCTTTGGCGCGTGCGGTTTGGCGATGTCGATGATGCGCAGCCCATTCGCGAACCACGCAACGGGAATTTCGGTACCGGTGACGATTTCACACGGCTGATGGCAGCCGGTCATCGCCGGTTGCGGTTCATTGGGCATGTCTTCCAACTGGAACGATGAAATCGGCACCGGATTTTTCTCATCCGAAATATCCACCACCCACAAAAACGCCGCCGGATATGGCGTGTCGCAGCCTTCGAGGCGGCCCACGTCTTCGTCGGACACCACCATGATGTCGCGGCCGCCGATTTTGAACGGCATTTTCAGACAAGTGTGCGTGGGCCACGGAAACGGCGGGCTCCAGTCCACGTGCGACACGAGTTTCGGTTTACTCATGTCTTCGATATCCAGAATCACAAAGCCGCCGTACCAGTAGCTGGTGTAAAGCCGATTGCCCTGACGCAGCGGATGATGGCATTTGTGATGCGAGCCTTTCCATGTCGGCTTTTCGCCGCCCGCCGCCCACTGGCCCGGCATATGCCAGCGGCCCACTTCCACCGGCTTGGCCGGGTTAATCAAATCGAGTATCACCACGATGTTGCCGATGTAGCCGTCCATGGTCGGCGAGATGTAGGCGTAGCGTCCGTCGAAATCGAAGCGATGCACGCCGCGCGCGTAGTTGGCGGCGCTCTTGTCGGTGGCGTCCCAATTCGTAATCAGTTTGTGCTTGGCCGGATTGGAGATATCCCAGATCGACAGGCCGCCGGTGTAGCCATCGGGCGGTGTTTCGCCTTTGAGCGCATGCGCGCCCAGCACCTCGCGATTGGTGATCATGATGTCGCCCGACACGCGCACTTTGTGCGAGTGTGTGCCGGCGGGCATGGTGATTTCGCCGATCTGTTTGGGATGTTTGGGGTCGGACACATCAATCACCAGCGTGCCCGCCGGGTTGCGCATATTACCCACATACGCCGTTGTTCCCTGCACCACCACCTGCCCGCCGCCCGCGCAGTCAAACCACGCCTGTTTGCCGAATTGGTCATGCGTGTGCGCATGACTGTGACCACCTGCCTGGCGCACGTCCATGTAAGCGACTTCTCTGACTCCCTTGGCTCTGCTCATTTTGGTTTCCTGTCGGTAATTGAAGGTTTTGTGAGTAATAGTTTACGCTGCATTTTGCCCGGCAACGCCGGCACGCACGCGTGCAAGCGTATCCTGCCGGTAAAAAAGCGCCAGTTGTGCATACACATCGGGATAAGCGTCGAGCACCGCTTGCGGCGTTTCAAAAAACGCTTCGCTCACCACGGCAAAAAATTCCGCCGGGTTTTCGGCGGCGTATTCGTCGATCACTGTATCTTCCCAGTTATCGACGCGCTTGCAAAAATGTTCATAGGCGGCACTGAACGCGGCGGCCCACTGCGCGCGGCTCATGTCTTTGTGCAGCGGCGGAAATCCATTGGCGTCGCCGTTAAGCATGTCGATTTGATGGGCGAACTCGTGCATCACCACGTTGTAGGCGCCCTCTCCATCGGCGCGCCCCGCCTGCTGCACATCCGCCCATGACAGCACCACCGTGCCGAACTCCCACGATTCGCCGCTCATCGGCTCTTCAATCACATGCACAACACCCGCCTCGTCCATCTCTTCATGGCGCGCGATGAACTCGCCAGGATAAATCACCACTTCCGTCCAGCTTTTATACCAATCCAGATCAAGATTCAGAATCAGCATGCACGCCTGAATCGCAATCGCCAGGCGCGCGCCGTTATCAATGTTCAGATTGCCCGCGCCGTTGATCGGCTTTTCGGCGAGAAACAGAACCACCAGTTGCTTCAACCGTTGACGCTCGCCAGCATTGAGCACACGGGTGAAGTTGTAACTCGCGAGCTCCCGATCCCAATCGTCATCGTCAATGTGCGCCTCGCGCAGTGCGCGCTCGCGTCGACGGTTTTTTAAAAAACCAAACATAAACAAATACTTAAAATGTGGTTCGACACGGGTTTACGCGGATAAGCCGGATTTTAATCTGCGTTCATCTGCGTAAATCTGTGGCTAAAGATTCTTGTTGTTTTCATTACCATCAACAACCCGAAGCAACGGCACCGGCGTTTCTTCAAGCTCAACGCCTTCGATCTGCGCAAAGCGCTGCGAGATTTTTTTGCTGCTGATCTGCACCTGCTGCGCGTCTTCGTGCGCCTGGCGCACGTGATCGGCGAGCTTGCGCATGCGGTCGTCAAAGCGCGCAAAGTCGAGGCTTAATTTCACCAATTCGTCTTTAATCACGTGGATTTGATTGCGCGTTTCCACGTCTTTCAATACCGCGCGCGCGGTATTGAGCACCGCCATCAGCGTGGTGGGCGACACGATCCACACATGTTTCGCATTGGCGTATTCGACCACCTCGGCGTGATGCGCGTGGATTTCCGCGAACACGGCTTCCGCCGGGATGAACATCACCGCGCCGTCCGAGGTCTCGCCGGCGATGATGTATTTGCCGCTAATGGCATCGACGTGGCGCTTCACGTCGGCCTTGAATAACTTTTGCGCCAGTGTGTAATCGACCTCGTTGGTTTCCGGGTCGAACATGCGATGATAATTTTCCAGCGGAAACTTGGAATCCACCGCCACCAGGCCGGTGGGCGCGGGCAGCCGCAATACGCAATCGGCGCGCGTGCCGTTGGACAGCGTGCACTGCATCTCGAACGCACTGGTGGGCAGCACGTTGCGCACCAGCGCCTCGAGTTGCACCTCGCCGAACGCGCCGCGGGCGCGTTTGTCGCCGAGCAGTTCTTGCAGGCTCAACACGCTGCCGGTAAGGCCGTCGATTTTTTTCTGCGCTTCGTCAATGGTGGCCAGCCGCGCCATCACGTTGACGAAGGTTTCATTGGTTTTCTTGAAGCCTTCGTCGATCCGCTCGCTTACCTTGCCGGAGATTTGATCCAGCCGTTCGTCGATTTTGGCATTGAGCGAGCGCGTGGTTTCGGCCAGCTTTTCGGTCATCACTTCACGCTGCGCGCCGAAGTTCTGCGTCAGCGTAAGTTGCAAGGCGTGCAGCGTGTCGCGGGTTTGCTTGAGTTCGACGCCGACCGAGCCGCGCAGACGCTCGCTGGATTCCGCGACTTGCCCGCCGACACGATCGCCCTGCTGCGTCAGGCCACCATGCAGATCGACCAGCATCGCGCGATGTTTCGCTTCGAGGCCGCTATCGATCTGCGCCGAAAGCGTTTCCAGCACGCGCTGCTGGACTTGCGCCTGCGCCCGCAGACGCAGGTACATCAGCACCAGTGCAATCAGCACGGCTGACACTAATAAAATGAGAATGATATCGATCATGGCTTGAGTATAACGCGCGGCGTTTGACGCTTA
>CAMDDY010000524.1 GCA_945893125.1 Bordetella parapertussis | reverse complement strand
TGTTCTGAGTGTTCAGCCGCGCCGCTCGACGGCGCGCTGCCTGCGGACAGAGTCATGGCTCCCGGCGATTTGCCGGTGAGCGCGAGATTCAACGCGGTTTCAGCGAGCCAGAAATCGCGCTGCGCATCGATATAACTGGAGACGGCGGCGATTTGCTGGCGCGCATCGGCGAGCAGTTCAAACACGCTCATCAGCATGCCGTTGTATCGCAGCAGCACTTCCTCTGAAATGTGTTTGCGCAGCGGCACGATTTCGTCGCGGTAGTGTTTCGCCAGATCGTACGCCGTGCGGTAGGCCGAGTACGCCTCGCGCACTTCCGAGCGCGCGCGCACGGCGGTGTCCGCGGCGCGATGCACCGCCTGCATATACGTATGCTCGGCACGCGCGACTTTCGCGCCGCCCCAGTCGAAGATCGGCAGCCGCAGTTCGATTTCATAACCCGTCTGCCGCGGCTCGTGGCTCGCGCTGTTACGCTGGTAGCCGACTTCAAACACGTTGATGAAGCCGGTGGCGCGCGTGAGTCCCAAAGTCGAGGCGAGGTTTTCCGCTTCCTGCATCGCGCCCTGCACATCGAGCCGGCTTTTGATCGCCTGGGTTTCGAGATCGCGAATGTCGCGTGCCGCCTTGGGCAATGCCGGCAACCGCGCGGGTATCCGAAAGCGCGCATCGTCGCCCCACAGCCCCATGAGGCGGGTGAGTTGCTCGCGTTGCGACACGGCGTTTTGCCGCGCGCGCGCGAGTTGTGCCGTGCTTTCGGCGTAGAACACCTGCTCGCGCGCATGGTCCAGCTTGCTGAAATTGCCCGCTGCGGCCATGCGCCGTGCAAGTTCCGCGCTGGCTTCCGCGGCCTGCTTCACCTGTTCCGCGTAGGTGGCCGATTCCTGTGCGGCGACAGCCGAGTACCATGCGCGACGGGTGTCGGCGGCCAGTTGCAACACCTCGGCGGCAATGCGTCCCTGTGTCAACGCCAGGCGGCGTTGCTCAAGCTCGGTGCGCAGCGGCATGGTAATCAGCCCCAGCAGATCAAACAGGAAAGTGCGTTCGATCTCGACTTCATCGGCACGGCGCAGCCGCGTGAATGAAAACCCGGGATTGCGCAACCGGCCCGCCTGCACCACGTCGGCTTCCGCGATGCCGAGATCGGCGTAGGTGGCTTGCAAGCCGCGATTGTTGAGCAGCGCCACTTTCACCGCGTCGTCGGCGCTAAGGGGCTGCGGCTTGGCCAGCAGTGCATGCGTGGCGGCTCGCGCCGCCTGGGTGTCTTGGGTGTTGCGCTGCCACGTCGCGTCCTGCTGAATGCGTTCGCGCGTGAGCTCGTTGACTTTATTCATGCCGCCGTCGATTGAAAACGTGGTGCAGCCCGCGGCGAATGCAAGCGCGCATGAGGCGAGTAATGGTTTGTAAATCATTTCTTGTGCTCCGGCGGATGCGCGGATTGCGCGGGCGCCGCGCGCGCGCCTGCCGCGCCGCCAAAAATGCCTATGTGCCCGCCGGCCCTATGCACCTCGTCGTTCAACTCGCGCCAGGGCGCAAGCGGCTGCTCGCGATACGGTCGATAGCCGGTGAAGGCGGAATCGTATTTTGTTTCGGGTACGCGTGCGTCGGCGCTGGCCGCGGATGACGCGGCGGGGGCGGGGCGCTCTTGCGCGTGCGTGTGCATGGCGGATAACGCCAGCGCCGCAATAGTTAAATAGCGAACCATGATGATCCTCGTGATCGAGCGTACGCGCAGGGCAATAGACCAATAGGCCCATGCGCAACAACGGCGCGCAGGCAAAATGCGCGCGCCGGCCTAACCAGGTAAAGCGAGGATTAACCGCGCGGAGGGCGGTCGGGAGAGTCGGGAATGAACAGCGTGTAGAGCGGCAGCACGAACAGCGGTACGTCGCTGAACTTGTGCGCGGCAATCGGCCATGCGCTGGCGGTTGCGCCGCTGAATATCTGCTGGCAGCACAGGTGGCTGGTGTTGTCGGTATCGTGCGCGGCGCCGGGCATGCTGTTGTCGCCGTGGTGAGCAACGGGAAGCGCCTCGGCGTGCGCCGCGTGTTGATCGTGGCACGGCATCACTGCGTTTTCCTGCGCGCTCATCAGCTTGTGCATGGGCGCGTACGCCGCCGCGAATCCTTGCACCAGCAGGATCAGCAGTAACAGTACAACCAATAGTTTTCGCAGTTTATGCATTAAATATTATTTAAAAACATATACTTACATATAATTCCCGGTGCGAGTGCCCAACCACTGCGCCAGCATACCAGAAGACCGCGCGCGCGGCATTCGGTTCCCGGCTATTCCTTTTCGCTACGCACGCCAGCCGTTTTCACCACCTTCGCCCACTTTGCGAATTCGGCTTTGCCGAACGCATCGAGTTCTGCCGGCGTGCTCGACAGCGGATCAAAGCCGGAGGCGTTGATGCGTGCGCGCACGTCGGCCATCTGCATGATTTTCACCAGCTCGCGATTCAGCCGCGTGATGGCGTACTGCGGCGACCCCGCGGGCACGTAAAGGCCGCGCCACGAATCCACCTGAAAACCCGCGTAGCCGGATTCGATCATCGTCGGCGTTTCGGGTATCAGCGCCTGCCGCTGGGCGCTGGTGACCGCCAGCGCTTTTAACTTGCCCGCTTTCACGTGCGGCGCGCCGACCGGCATGGTAACGAACATGAACGGCACGCGTCCGGCGATTACGTCCAGTGCCGCCTGCGGCGCGCCTTTGTACGGCACATGCGTCATCTGCAAGGCCGCGCTCCCCTTGAACAACTCGCCCGACAGGTGCGCGAGACTGCCTTCACCCCACGAGCCGAAGCTCAGTTGCCCCGGCTTGGCTTTCGCCACTGCCGCCAGTTCCTTTGGAGACGACGCGGGATACGCGGGCTGCACGATCAGCACCAGCGCGTGCGCGGCGATCAACGACACCGGCGCGATGTCTTTCAGCGTGTCGTAGTTCAGCTTCGCCTGCACGCTGCCGTTGATGAAATGCTCCACCGCGTGCAGCACCATGTTGTGCCCGTCGGGCGCGGCCTTGGCGGCGACTTCCGCGCCGATGATGCCGTTGGCGCCGGGACGGTTATCGATCACCACCTGCTGGCCCAACGCGTCGATCATCTTCGGCGCGAGGATGCGCGCGACGATATCGGTGCCGCCGCCGGCGACCCACGGCACGATCAGGCGCAGCGGGCGCGTGGGGTAGTCGGCGGCGTGCGCAAAGGCGCAGGCAAACAACGCGGCCAAACAGCCGGCGTGCAATCGGATATAGGTCATCGTTCTCTTGCTCCCTTTCTTCCTTACGCCTGAACCTTCAAATTCAGCATCATGCCCTGATCTTCGTGCTCAAGGTTGTGACAGTGAATCATATACACCTGATCGCCGCTGAATGGGTGCGTAAAATCGATGGCAATGCACGCGGTTTCGCCCGGCCACACCAGCACGGTGTCTTTCCGGCCAAGATCGCTGGCGGCAAGGCCCTTGTCACTGACCGAAAGTTTTTTCTGCTGTTCGGGGCTGCCCGTGCGTTCGAGTATCTGAAACTGGAAGCCGTGGATATGAAACGGATGCGGCATGCTGGCTTCGGCGTTTTTAATGTTCCATACTTCCGTGGCGCCGCGCTTGACGGTAATGGGTGTTTTTTCGTTGTGATACGTTACGCGAGTTCAAATTCGAAGTGCAACTCTGATTAATAGGTTGGGTGGGCGAGGTGCGATAGCATCCGAGCCCCTCGACCACCAAGTTAAAGTTGCCAAGAATGAACTACACACACCTCACCCAAGACGAACGGTATCAGATTGCGATC
>CAMDDY010000523.1 GCA_945893125.1 Bordetella parapertussis | reverse complement strand
AGGCGCTCGGCGATGCGGAGGTCACGACACGCATGCCGCAACAGGGCAATGAATTGATGGGCGGCACGCCGCGGGAGGCCACCGCGTTCATCAGCGCGGAAATGGCCCGCTGGCGCAAAATCATCAAGCCGGAAATGCGTATCTCTCGATAGCCTGCGGAGGGTTCATGCAACGCTTTGCCATTACGCGCCCGTTTGCGGTTGCAGTGCTGTTGTGGAGCGGTCACGGCGACGGACAATCGTATCCGGTTAAACCGGTGCGTCTGCTGGTTGGGTTTCCGGGCGGCAGTACCACCGACATCATCGCGCGCACCTACGGCGCGAAACTTTCGGAGTCGCTCGGTCGGCAGGTGGTGGTGGAAAACCGCCCGGGGGCGGGCGCCAACATCGCGGCCGAGGCCGCCGCCAAATCTGCGCCCGATGGCTACACCCTGCTGCTCGGCAGTCCGGGCCTTGCGGTGAGCCCCGCGCTTTACAGCAAACTCGGATACGACGCGCTGCGCGATCTCGCGGGCGTGGGGCAAGTGTCGGCCACGCCGCATATCATGGCGGTGAATAAATCGTTGCCGGTGAAAACCTTGCAGGACCTGATCGCGCTGGCGCGCGCGCGGCCCGGGCAGCTTAATTTCTCGTCGGCGGGCGCAGGCGGGTCCGATCATCTCGGCACCGAACTGCTGAGTTCCATGGCGGGCGTGAAAATGCTGCATGTGCCGTACAAGGGCGGGCCGCAGGCGATCACCGATGTCATCGCGGGCGAGGTGGCGATGTATTTCGCCGCGATGCCGGTGGGTTTGCCGCTTTACAGGGCGGGCAAGGTCAAGGCACTGGCGGTGTCGTCGGCGCGACAGCTTGCGTTCGTGCCGGAGTTGCCGACCGTGGCGCAGTCGGGATTGCCCGGCTTTGAGCACACGCTGTGGAGCGCGCTGCTGGCGCCGGCGGGCACGCCGCGCGAGATCGTGATGCGGCTCAATGCGGAAATCATCAAAGTGGCGAACACGCCGGAGTTGCGCGAGCGGCTGAATACGCTGGGCGCGGAAGCGGTGGTGACGAGTCCGGAACAATTCACCGCATTCCTCAGAAGCGAGACCGCGAAATACGGCAAGATCGTGCGCGCGCTGGGATTGAGGGCGGATTGAATCTGGCCGCTGCGAGCAGAACTCGCCTGACCGTCGTTCCCGCGCAGGCGGGAACCCATAACACCGTTGCACGAGCGACGACTTATGGATTCCCGTCTGTGCGGGAATGACACAGCAGCTTGATGAAGTGAATCAGACACCGATGAATCAGAACGACAGGGCACCGATGGCATCCGCTAAATTCAACGATTTCTCCTGCGTCACCTACGACGAAGCGCTGCGCCGCGCGCGCGACCTGATTCCCTTCCTGCGCGAACACGCGGAGGCTGCTGACCGCGCCACACGCATGGTGCCGGAGGTCGAAGCCGCGCTGCACAACGCGGGGTTGTTTCGTTATCACCAGCCGAAATCATGGGGTGGCATGGAGCTCGATTTCATCGCCTATTTTGACATCCCTGAAATGTTGGCGCGCGGCGATTGCTCGGTGGGCTGGAACGTCGCCAACCTGAGTTCGCACCATCGCAACGTAGCGATGTTCAGCGGAGAAGCGCAGCAGGAAATGTGGGGCGAAAACCCTGATTGCCTGATTGCGTCGGGCATTGCGTATATGCAGGGACGCGGGCGTTTGGTGGAGGGCGGCCTCACGCTTACGGGGCGCTGGTCGTTCAGTTCGGGCGTGGATGTGGCGCAGTGGAACATGCTCGCCTGCCAGGTGCGCGATACAGACGACAAGATACTCGACTATCGTTACTGCATGGTGCCGCGCGCGCAGTACGAAATCATCGATGACTGGCAAACGCTCGGCATGCGCGGCACCGGCAGCCGCTCGGTGCGCTGCGAGAATGTGTTCGTGCCGGCGCATCGCACGCAATCAATGTTTGTCACCCAGCCGGGCCATGAATTTCCGGGGCTGCGCATCAATACCAACGCGACCTTCAAAGTGCCGGCGGCGTCATTGGGCGGGCATTGCATTGCGGGGGCGATTGTCGGCAATGCGCAGGCCGCGGTGGATGCGGCGGTCGAGAGGGTCAAATCGCGCAGCACCAGTTACACCGGCGCTGCGATGCGCGATTATCAGAGCGTGCAATTGCGCGTCGGCGCGGCCGCCGCCAAGGTGGATGCCGCGCGCGTGGTGCTGCGTAATGATTGTCTGCTGGCCGACGCCACCATCAAGTCGGGAAAGCCGCTTGCACTCGAAGCGAAGCTGCGCAACAAGCGCAACTGCGCGGCGTCAGTGAAGTTATGCGTTGAAGCGGTGGATTCGCTGATTGAAATGGCGGGTGCCAACGGCATCTACGACAGCGCGCCGTTGCAGCGCATGTTCCGCGACACCCACGCCGCCGCCGCGCACATCAACTTCAACGTCGATGTGCAGCTCGCGCCTTGGGCGCTGGTGGCGCTGGGCGGCGAATATAAATTGCCGACGATGTAGCGCGCAGGCGCTGCTAGCCGTCGCGATCCAGCACCTTCTGAATTTCCTCGGCGGGCACCTGGATGGTTACGCCCGCACGTTCTTTTTGCAGCATCAAAAACGAGCGCGAATCGAGATTGCCCCAGCCGCGGTTCAGCGCTTCGGTCATTTCCGCGTGGGTGATGTTGGCAATTTTCATCGGCACGCCGATTTCGCGTGCGAGTTCGGTGGCGAGGGTTACGTCCTTGTGCGCGAGTTTCAAGGCGAAATCGGGCGGATCGAATTTATGCTGCATGAACTGGTTGCCCATGCGGTCGAAAGTGCGCACGCGGCCCATCGCGCACTGGCGCAGCGCCGCCCATAGCGCCACCGGTTCAACGCCCGCCTTGACGCCCATCGTCATCAGCTCGGAGATCGCCGCCTGCACCGCGTAGCCCGCGCAGTTATGCACCAGCTTCGCCACGGTGCCGTCGCCGCTGTTACCGATATAAAAAATCTGGTCGCCGATGGCCTCGATCACCTTGCGGTACTTCTCGAACACGGTCTTGTCGCCGCCGATCAGCAACGCCATCTTGCCGGACTTCGCACCCTTGGGGCCGCCGGAGACCGGCGCGTCGAGCATGTGGATGCCCTTCTCCTTGAACTGGGCGTGCAGCGCGCGCACCACGGTAACGGAGTTGGTCGATAGATCAAACCACACCGTGCCGGGTTTCATGTGGGCCAGCAGGCCGTCGGCGCGCAACGCGACATCCTGAACTTCTTTCGGGCCGGGGAGTGAAGTCATGATGACTTCGTTGTTTTGCGCGATGTCTTTTACCGAGTCAGCCCAGGTTGCGCCGACTTCGAGGTGGCGCTTGGATAGATCACGATTCAGGTCGTGAACCGAAACTTCATACTCCGCTTTGCACAGGTTGTAGGCCATGTGCCCGCCCATGGTACCGATGCCGATGAATCCGATTTTCATGCTTGTCTCCAGTAAAAATAAAATTCGACATTCACCGCAAAGGCGCAAAGGCGCAAAGGAAACGCAAAGAACCCCCAAGCATTCCGGTTTTCTTTGCGGTAGTTCTTTGCGTCTTTGCGCCTTTGCGGCGGGTGTTGATGTTGAACTACGCCGCAGCTTCCGCCGCCGGATAATTTAATTCAATCGTCACTTGGCTCGGGTCTTCAAAAAACACCTGGTGGATGCCGAGCGAAGGAATCGTGCGTTCGCGAAACGCAACCTTGTGTTGGCCAAGCCGCGCGCGCATGTCGGCAAGATGGGTGGCGACAAACGCCATGTGATCCACCGTGCCGGTGCCGTTCAGCGTAGA
>CAMDDY010000522.1 GCA_945893125.1 Bordetella parapertussis | reverse complement strand
TACGCGTCCGAATCGACGCTCGGACTGTTCGCGCCGGCGGCAACACCGCCTGCGATCATCGCGCGCCTGAATGCGGAGACCGTGGCGTTTTTGCGGGCGAGCGACACGCGTGAACGGCTGCTCAAATCCGGCATTGAAGCGGTGGCGAGCACGCCCGATGAATTCACGGCGTTGATCAAGGCCGACATGGCGCGCACCGGCAAAATCATCCGCGCCGCCGGCATACGCATGGAATGACGTTTATTTTCGGGCTTTGCGCGCCGCCGTACGTGAAATAGCGCCCGCGTCGCGCAGCGATGCAATCGACCAGCAGAGCGAGATGAGTTCGCTGCTTTGTGCCGCGCCGAGAATGTCTTCGCTTAATCCACGAAACTTGGTTTCCAGATCGGCATCGCTCATCGGGCGCCCCAGCGTGCCGAGCGCATGCTCGATGTGCCGGGTGACGGTACGGCCGTCCTTGAGTCGGATGGTGACGATGGCCTGCGTTCTCTCGATGCGCGCATCGGGCGTGGCGGTGACGCGTTCACGCACCGCGATTACGCGCGGGTCCAACACACAGGCGTCACTGAATTGCGCTTCGCTGACGATGCCGAAAACAATCGCGGTCGCCGCGACATGATAAACACTGAACTTGCCTTCGAGGCCGGTGCGCGGCGTTTTATTCCCGGTCAGTTGCAAGGTGCGCGGGCACACGGTGAGTGCTATCGCATCGATGTTTTCCGGCTTCAACTGGTGTTCCAGTTGCAGTTGCAGGCAGCCATCGATTGCCGCGTGTACCACCAACCCGCAGGCGTACGGCTTGTACATGTTCAATGACAACTCGAAATGTTCGCCGAGTTCATGCGTCACTACCGCCGGATCGAATTTTGTGGAAAG
This sequence comes from Bordetella parapertussis, assembly GCA_945893125.1. Taxonomy (GTDB): domain Bacteria; phylum Pseudomonadota; class Gammaproteobacteria; order Burkholderiales; family SG8-41; genus UBA5216. Next base: position 2,928 of record CAMDDY010000522.1, on the reverse strand, counting down.
CACATGGCCGAAGCCGCGCGGCGCTTCGATGGCGCGCTCCGAACTGGTGAAGCCTTTCTTGGCCAGCAACGCCGCCGACATGCCGTTTTGCGCGGCGCGGCCGGGGTGCAGGCTTTTCGCCATGGAGCCGAACATATCCTGCAAGCCCGCGGCTTGTGTCGCGGCGAGGCCCAGCGCCCACGTCATTTGTTGTTCGTTAAGCCCGATCAATTTGCCGATGGCGGCGGCAGCGCCGAAGGTACCGGCGGTGCCGGTGATGTGCCAGCCGATGTCGTGATGTTCGGGATAAACCGACAGGCCGACGCGGCATTCGGCTTCGACGCCCAGAACAAACGCATGCACCAGATCAGCGCCGGAAATACCTTGCCACTCCGCATAGGCGAGCAACGCGGGCAACACCGGCGCGCTGGGATGAATCGCGCGCGCGTGCGTATCGTCAAAGTCGAGCAGGTGGGAACTGATGCCGTTGATGAGAGCCGTATGCAGAATATCGAGCCGCTCGCTACGGCCCAGCACGCTCGCCTGGGCCGCGCCCGCGAACGGCGTCAACGCGGCCAGCGCGCGGTCGATGGTTTCATGGCCGGAGCCGCCCACCGCGCAACCCACCCAGTTAAGCAGCGCGCGCGCGGCTTCGTGGCGCACCGGTTGCGGAATATCCTCATAGCGGGAATTGACGAGGAAGCGGGCGAGTGTTTGCGTTTCATTCATGATTTATCCAGTGCGGCTGCGTACCGGGACGCCGTTGTATTGTGTGAGAATCCGTTAGACTTGAGAAAAATAGCGCCTGCCAGGAGTTGCATCGCATGACCCATGATAAATTAGATGGCCTTCCCGCGGGGCGGCTTCGCCGATTGCTACATTCGCCCGGCTTGTTGACGATGCCGTGCTGCTATGACGCGCTGACTTCGCGCCTGATACATGAGGCCGGCTTTCCCTTGACGCTGATGAGCGGGTTCGCCGTTTCGGCGGCGCGGCTGGCGCAGCCTGACACCGGCTTGATTTCATTCGCGGAGATGCTCGATGAATTGCGCGGCATCTGCACCGCTGCGCCCGCGTTGTGCGTGATCGGTGACGGCGACACGGGATACGGCAATGCCATCAACGTGCGCCGCACGGTGCGTGAATACGCGCAGGCGGGCGCCGCAGGGATCATGATCGAAGATCAGGTGAGTCCGAAGCGTTGCGGCCACACACGCGGCAAACAGGTGGTGTCGCGCGGCGAGGCGAAAATGCGCATACGCGCGGCGGTGGATGAGCGCGCCGCTCACGATATTTTGATTATGGCGCGCACCGATGCCTGTGGCGTACTGGGGTTTGACGAAGCGCTCGACCGTTGCAAAATGTTTGTCGATGAAGGCGCCGACATTATTTTTCTGGAGGCGCCCGAAACGCGGGACGAAATGGAGCGGTTTTGCCGCGCGATACCCCGGCCCTGCATGGCGAATATGGTGAGCGGCGGCGCTACGCCGGTATTGCCGCCGTCTGAGTTGGAGGCGCTGGGCTACAAAATCGCGGCGTATCCGCTGGTGCTGATATCGACGGCGGTGCGCGCCATGCAGCAGGCGCTGGGCGCATTGGCAAAGGGCGAGAACACCGATCAGGTAAGCTTCGATGAATTGAAGCGCCTCGTCGGGTTTCCGCAGTATTACGAACTTGAGCAGCGGTATCGGTCTGAAGAGTAGGGTGATGCCCGCACGCACCTTGTTCGATAAGTTGTGGGACAGCCATGTGGTGGCTGATCTCGGCGATGGGTGTGCGTTGATTCATATCGACCGGCATGTGCTGCATGATCTGACCAGCCCGCAGGCGTTTGATGGTCTGCGGCGCGCGGGGCGCAGCGTGCGCAACCCGGAACTCACCTTTGCGACACAGGATCATCTGGTGGCGACCACGCGTGGCCGCACCGATGAAACCGTGCCGGGCGGTGCTGAACTGATACGCGCGCTGCGCGACAACGCCCGGCAATCGGGCATCCCGTTGTTCGACCTCGGCGATCCACGGCAGGGCATCGTGCATGTGGTTGCGCCCGAACTGGCGATAGCGCTGCCGGGCATGACGCTGGTGTGTGGCGACAGCCACACCTGTACGGTGGGCGCACTGGGCGTCTACGCGTGGGGCATCGGCACCAGCGAAGTCGAGCAGGTGCTGGCGACGCAAACGCTGGTGCAGCGTAAGCCGCACAACATGCGCGTGCGTTTTGAGGGCGAGTTGCCGGCGGGCGTGAGCGCAAAAGACATGGTGCTTTACCTGATCGGCGCCATCGGCATTGGTGGGGCAACCGGGCACGCGCTTGAATACGCGGGCGCGGCGGTGCGGGCGTTGGATATGGAAGCGCGCATGACACTGTGCAATATGGCGATAGAGTGCGGCGCGCGCACGGCACTGATTGCGCCGGATGACACCACCTTCCAGTATCTCCACGGACGCGCCTATGCGCCTAAGGATGCGGATTGGGATGGCGCATTGGCGCAGTGGCGTAACCTGGCGAGCGACGACGCCGCGGTTTACCAGCGGGATTTGGTGCTACAGGCAGAAAACATTGCGCCGCAGATGACGTGGGGCACCCGCCCGCAGGATGTGATTGCTATCGACGCCCGCGTGCCTGATCCCGCAAGCGTTGGCGATGCCGGCGCGAGCGCAGGCATGCGGCGCGCACTCGACTACATGGGCTTGACGCCCGGCGCACCTATCGAAGGCATTGCTGTGGACCGGGTGTTTATCGGCTCGTGTACCAATGGCCGTTTGTCGGATCTACGTGCTGCCGCGCAGGTGCTGCGCGGGCGACGCGTGGCGCAAGGCGTGCAGGCCATGGTGGTGCCGGGATCGATGACGGTTAACCGCGCAGCGGAAGCCGAAGGGCTGGATCGGATATTCACCGATGCGGGTTTTGATTGGCGCGAGCCGGGGTGTTCGATGTGTGCGGGCCTG
>CAMDDY010000521.1 GCA_945893125.1 Bordetella parapertussis | reverse complement strand
GTGACCGGCGAGTTTTTCAAAAAACACACGGGTATCGACATCCGGCACGTGCCGTTCAAGGGATCTGTGCAGGGCGTGTCCGCAATCGTCGGAGAACAGGTGGACATGATGTTCGGAGCGACGCCTGCTGCCAACCCTCATATTCAGTCCGGCAGGCTGCGCGCACTGGCTACGCCAGGGCCGAACCGAATACCCGCGTGTCCAGAGGTACCGACCATGCTCGAACTAGGCTACGCGGGTGTCGAGATACGTGGGTGGCAGGGCTTTGTCGCGCCTGCCGCCACGCCGAAGGTGGTCATTGCGCGCGTGGCGAGCGAGGTGGCGAAAATCACTGCGTTGCCGGACATCAAGGCGCGGCTCGCGGTGCTAGGGATGGAGGCGGCGGGGGAAAGTGGGAGCGATGCGTTTGGGACGTTGATCCGCTCCGAGTTCGCGCGCTGGTCGAAAGTGGCGCGCGACGCGGGTCTGCGTGCGGACTGAGCGGAAACTGAGCGCCATGGCATCAACACGCAACATTCTGTTCATATGTTGCATGCCCGGTAAGGTTTTTTCCATAACGGCAATTTCAGCGTTCAGCCGCCAACCGACGCGCGACTGCGGTGATCGCTTTCGCCAATGCCGCGGCGGGCTTGGTGAGGGTAGAGCCGGTGCGCGTAAACATGCCTGCCGCGGACGATGGCAAGGCTTCGGCGACGGGTATCGACAGCAGCGTATCGCGCGCGAAGGGCTCGGTGAGCAGCCACTTCGAGATGATGGCCAGCATGTCGGTCTTGGCGAGCAGCGCCACGAGAATATTGTAGGACTCGCATTCAATCACTTGATTCGGGGCCGGCAGACCCAGCGGCGAAAACAAGCGGTCAACCCCTCGCCCCAAGGCATTGACCGGCTGCATCGTAAGCCAGTCGGCGTTTGCGAGTTGGGCGAGCGAGCGCGCGTCGCGCAACGGATGTTTCTTGCGCGCGACAACGACCCAATCGTGGCGGAATAAGGGAACATACGCATACGCCGGATCGAGATTGCCGGCAGGCCGCGGCCCAATGGCGAAATCCAGTGTTGCATTCCGAACCAGCGGAAAAAGCGTGGATGGAAATCCTTCCTGTATGCGAATGCGAGTGAGCGGGTACTGCCGGCGAAAAATTGCAATCGCTTCGGGCACAATCAATATTCCCGCTGCGACGCCCGTGCCAAACGCCACCGAGCCCGCGCCCGTGTCGGCAAGTTGCGCGATTTCTTCTTGGGCTTTGCGCAACTCGCTATCCGCCAGGCGCGCCCGGGCGTAGAGCGCACGCCCTGCCTCCGTGGGCACGACACCCTGATTGGTGCGATGTACCAGTTGCGCGTCCAATTCGGCCTCCAGCCCGCGCAGGCTTTTGGTCACCGCGGGCTGAGACAATCCCCGCTTGCGCGCGGCGGCATGGATGCTGCCTTCCTCGATGATGGCCAGAAAATCCTGAATCTGTCGCAGGCGCAAGGGATGCCTCCTGGTTATCATGGTTACTGATTTGCCATCTTACAGCGGGATCGCGTGTCATGGTCTACTGTGATCTCCGCCGGAATGATCCCGGCGCAACCGGAGGTGGAATATGAAATCCAATACATATCGCTCGTGCTCTTTGACCGCTGGGGCCGTCCTAGCAGTAGCGCTGGGGTTACAAGCGATTGCGCACGCCGCCACGCCCTCCGCCTGGCCCAGCAAACCGATACGAATTATTGTGGGTACTACGCCAGGTTCGCCGCCGGATATCGTGGCGCGCCTCTTGGGCGAACGGCTGGTTGCCGCCCTCGGACAGCCGGTGGTGGTTGAAAATCGCCCGGGGGCGATTGGATCGATAGGCCTCAACGTCGTGGCCAAGGCCACGCCCGACGGCTATACCTTCGGTTTTATTTCGCTGGGCTACCTGCTCTCACCCACCCTGCTGCCCCATGTTCCCTTTGACATGGTTGCCGACCTGGCGCCGGTGATCCAGACCAATTGGGAGTCTCAGTTGCTGGTCGTGCGCGCGTCGTCGCCGTGGAAATCGGTAAAGGATATTGTCGCTCACGCCAAATCACAGCCGGATCGGATCACATTTGCCTCCGGCGGCAACGCCACGCCTGCGCACTTGTCGGGTGAATTTTTCAAACGGCATACCGGCATTAGTATCCGCCACGTGCCCTTCAAGGGTGCGCCTTCAGGCGTGACGGCAGTTGTCGGCGAACAGGTGGATTTGATGTTTGCCGCGACGCCGGCGGCCGGACCGCACATCCAGTCCGGGAGGCTGCGCGCGCTGGCTACACCCGCGCCGCGCCGCGTGCCGGCATTTCCCGATGTGCCCACCATGGTCGAGCTCGGCTATGCGGGCGTCGAGATACGCTCGTGGCACGGACTGGTCGCGCCGAGCGCAACGCCGAAGGCCATTATTGCAAGAATGGCCATCGAGATCGCAAAGATCACGGAATCGCCCGACATCAAAGCGCGATTCGTGACGTTGGGGATGGAGGCCGCGGCAGAAGGCGGGAGTGATGCGTTTGGGAAATTCCTCCGCTCGGAGTTCGCACGCTGGTCGAAAGTGGCGCGCGACGCAGGTATACGCGCGGAGTGAATGTCATGGCATCCGTGCGCAACATCCTGTTCATCATGTGCGATCAATTACGCGCGGATTATTTGTCCTGCTATGGGCACCCGCGACTTGCAACACCTCACATAGACCGGTTGGCGGCGATGGGCACGCGCTTCACGCGGGCCTACGTTCAGGGTTCGGTGTGCGGGCCGTCGCGTATGTCGTTTTACACCGGGCGTTATGTGATGAGCCACGGCGCGACATGGAATTTCGTGCCGTTGCCGGCGGGCGAACGCACGCTGGGCGACTATCTGCGAACAGCGGGGTTACGCACGGCTGTTGTGGGCAAGACGCACGCCGCCATCGACGGCGAGGGCATCGCACGGTTGTCACTCAGCCCGAATTCTGGCACAGGTATGTTGCTTGCCGAAGCCGGGTTCGAGCCGTATGCGCGTCACGACGGCGTCATTCCCGACAGTGCTGTGGAAAAACGTGGCGGCGTTTACAATACCTATTTAAAAACAAAAGGTTACGCAGGGGTCAACCCGTGGCATGCGTATGCCAATTCGGGCTTGGCGCTCGACGGCAGCATTGCCAGCGGCTGGCAAATGCGCAACGCAGGCCTGTCTGCGCGCGTGGCCGAGGCCGATTCGGAAACCGCGTGGACCACGAATCGCGCGATGGATTTGATCAGCGAGCAAGGCGAGCAGCCGTGGTGCCTGCATCTGTCGTATATCAAGCCGCACTGGCCGTATATCGCGCCGGCGCCGTATCACGCGGCGTTTGGCGCGGACGACTGCATCGCGCCGGTGCGCGCCGATCATGAGCGCGAGGATGCGCATCCGGTGTATCGGGAGTACCGCAAGCACGACGAGGGCGCGACCTTCGCGCGCGACGAGGTGCGGCGCACGGTGATTCCCGCTTACATGGGGCTGGTGAAACAGATCGACGACCATATCGGGCGGCTGCTTGCGTTTCTGCAAGACGCCGGGCGTATGGACGACACCCTGATTGTGTTCACCAGCGACCATGGCGATTATCTCGGTGATCATTGGCTGGGCGACAAGGAAATGATGTTTGAGCAGGCGGTGCGGGTTCCCTTGATCATTGTTGATCCGTCGGAGAACGCGGTGCGCGGCACGGTGTCGGATGCGCTGGTCGAGGCCATCGATCTCGTGCCCACCTTTCTTGACGCGCTGGGGCAGACCATTCCCGATCATATTGTCGAAGGGCAGTCGCTGTTGCCGTTGCTGCGCGGCGGTGACGC
>CAMDDY010000520.1 GCA_945893125.1 Bordetella parapertussis | reverse complement strand
GTGAATCCATCCGACACCTTCAGTATCAAGAATCTGGAGATAGTCGAGGCCGCAGGACAGAAGCGCGGCATTAAGATTCTGCGTGCGGAAGCGCGAACACCTCAGGACATCGACAACGCATTCTCCCTGATGCGCCAGAAGAACGCCGGTGCGCTGATGGTGTTGAGGGACCCGTTTTTTCAGCAACAGAAAAACCAGATTGCGGAATTGACCGTGAAACATCGGATGCCATCGATTGCTGGGGATCGGATGTTTTCGGAGGCTGGCGTTCTGATTAGTTACGGGGCGAACAATGCCGACCAGTTTCGGCGCACGGCCACCCACGTGGACAAAATCTTCAAAGGCAGGAAACCCGCCGACCTGCCGGTTGAGCAACCGACGATATTCGAGCTGTTCATCAATGGCAAGGCCGCCAAAGCATTGGGCCTCAAGATTCCGTACTCGCTGCAGATAATGGCTGACAAAGTGATCGAATAGCTGGCGTGAATGGCCGCTATGCGGAATACCTGGACGACAGCTTCGGGTCGCATGCGGAATTTGCATGAAGCACTAAGCGGTCCTTCGGGCCAACCTTTGCGCCTACTTCCGCTGACCCGCACATAGCGGGCGTTGGTAGACCACAACGCCAACTACCGCTGTGGCCGAGTACCAGACGCTGATGGTAGTTGCAGCGTATGCCCATTGCGGGTCGGGACGAGCCCGCCGTCGCGTTCATGTTCTGACACTGTTTTCGGGCAAAATCCAAACTGCTACACCTCATCCTCTACAGATGAGGCGCCTGCATTTATCTATTGCGGCTTGATTCCCGCCTGCTTTGCGATTCGCCCAAAACGCGCGACCGAATCCGCGATGCGTTTTGCCAATTGCTCCGGCGTGCCGGGCGTGGGTTCCGACCCGGCTTTGAGGATACGCTCGCGCACGTCGGGTAGGGCGAGTGCGCGTGCGATGGCCTGATTCAAGGTGTCCACGACATCGCGCGGTAAACCTGCCGGGCCGACAATGCTGCGCCAGGTCGTCAGGTCGTAGCCCGGCAACGCGGCCTCGGCCATGGTCGGCACGTCGGGCAGCATGGCGGAGCGCGTGGCGCCGGTGACCGCGAGCACGCGCAGCCGGTGGCGGTTGGTGATCGCGTTGACCGACGGCGCGAAATACGAATCCACCTGGCCGGCGATCAAATCGACAATGGCCGCCGCGCCGGATTTGTACGGCACATCCACCGTTTCGATGCGCGCCATAGTACGCAGCAGCACGCTGCACCAAAAGGGCATCTGGCCGCCGCCGAGATTCGCGGTGGTGACTTTGCCCCGGCTTGAACGGGCCAGTGCGATGAACTCATTCACGCTGCGCGCCGGCAGTGACGGATGCACGAGCAGCACGAACGGCGAGGTTTCGATCAGCGACACCGGCGTGAAATCACGCGTCACGTCGTAGTTGACGTTGGCGTTGACAAAACGCGTGCCGGTCATCGAGCTGCCGCCGAGCATCAGCGTGTAGCCGTCGGGCGGCGATTTAATCACGAACTGATGGCCGATCAGGCCACCCGCGCCGGGCCGGTTGTCCACGATGAACTGCTGACCCAGCAATTCGCCGAGCTTGATGGAAACCAACCGCGCGTAAAAATCATCGCCCGATCCCGCGCCGCCGGCGACGATGACGCGCACGGGCTTTGCGGGGTAGGTCTGTCCTGAGCCCTTCGACGAACTCAGGACAGGCTCTGTCGAAGTGGTTTGTGCGCCGGCGTGGTGCGCGGACAGTGCCGCCAGCAACAGCGCGAGCTTGGCGCAGCGGTACCTTGGCATTGTGACTCTGTTATAAAAAATACAATAAAAACAATTGCTTATGTAACTTCTGCTTACTCTACGCGCGCGCCCGAAAACTTCACCACCTTCGCCCACTTGGTGATTTCGTCTTTCATATACGCGGCGAATTCCTGCGGCGTACTGCCGATCATCAACGTGGCGTCGCGCGCGAGCCGTGATTTGATGTCGGGCGCCTGCACGATTTTTACCAGCTCGCGATTAAGCCGAGTGATGATTTCTTGCGACGTGCCGGTCGGCGCCATGATGCCGTACCACTGCGATGCCTCGTAACCGGGCACGCCGGATTCCGCCACGGTGGGCAAGTCGGGCACCGCATCGAAGCGCTGCGTGCTGCATATCGCCAGCGCCATCAGTTTGCCGCTGTTGGCGTGCGGCAATACCGCCGAGGCGGGCGGTATCAGCACCGACGATTCACCACTTAGCGCCGCGATCAACGCCGGCCCCGTGCCTTTGTAGGGCACGTGCAACAGATCAACCCGAGCCATGGTTTTGAATAATTCGGTAGCCATGTGCGCGGTGGAGCCGGAGCCACCCGATGCGTAATTGATCTGGCCCGGACGCGCCTTCGCCAGCGCGATCAGTTGCTTGATCGAGCGCACCGGCAGCGAGGGATGTACGGAGACAATATTGGGCGCCGAGCCCAGCAGCGAGATCGCAGCCAGTTCCTTCATGGGATCGATGGATTTGCTTTGATACAAGCTGACATTCATCGCGGTGTTGGCGGAGGTGAGCACTATCGTGTAGCCATCGGGCGGCGTGCGCGCCGCCATCTCCGTGCCGATGGTGCCGCCGGCGCCGCCGCGGTTATCGACCACCACTTGCTGCCCCAGTGCTTCGCTTAACTTGGGCGCTACCAGCCGCGCCACAATGTCGGTGCTGCCGCCGGGCACGAAAGGCACGATGAAGCGTATCGGCTTGACGGGGTAGGTTTGCGTCTGCGCCTCTGCATGACCATGAAAAACCACTGTCAGCGCCGCCGTTATCATCATCACGTGCCGTGTTTCGCGCATCGATTTCCTCCGTGGTGCAGCAGGGGTGGGATCGTGAATGCAGACCGTAACACAGCGCGTTTGCGCATGCTAGACTGCAAGTGCCCGGATTGAATTTCAGCATCAAGGAGGCAGGGAATGAGCACCACAAATCCGCAAAAACCCACCATCACCGTGTATGAGCCGATCGCCGCCGAAGGCGTCACGCAGGACAGGCTCGCGCCGCGCATGGAAACACTCGACGGCAAGCTGATCGGCCTGCTCGACAACACCAAGGATCTCGTCGATGTGCTGCTCGACGAAGTGAAGGTGTTGCTGGCAAAAGATTTTCCCACGGCCCGATTCCAATATTTTCGTAAGGACTCCGTGAGCGGCGCGCCACCGGGTCTGATGGAACAGGTCGCCGCGTGCAACGCGGTGATCACCGCCATCGGCGATTGAGGGTCATGTTCGTCGTGGAGTGTCCGCGACAGCATGGAACTGGAAAGAAAAGGCGTGCCGACCGCCACCTTCGTCACCGATGCGTTTGCCACGTACGCGCGCGGACTGGCGCGCATGCAAAAAATGGAAGCGCTGCCCGAGGTGGTGATACCGCACCCGATCGCCGCGCGCCCCACCGATGAACTGCGCGAAAAAGTGCGCAAAGTACATGCCGAGGTGAAAGCGGCGCTGCTGATTCAGGGTTGATACGCATGTCTGCCATTCCGAAGCCGCGTCCCGCCAAGCCGTTTGAAGTCGAAGACTCGCTGGAAGGTATCTTCGCGTTTTTTGACGACTGCTACGACAAGGGCTGGACCGACGGCCTGCCGGTGTATCCGCCGACGAAACGCATGCTCGAACGCATGCTGGCCTGCACCGACCGCGCGCGCGATGAAGTGATCGGCGCAATCCCGCCGCAAAACGGCGCGGCGACGGTGGAAAAAATCGCCATCAACGCCATCATGGCGGGTTGCCGGCCGGAATATCTGCCGGTGGTTATCACGGCTGTCGAGGCGATGCTGCATCCCGATTACAACCTCTACGGGC
>CAMDDY010000519.1 GCA_945893125.1 Bordetella parapertussis | reverse complement strand
GTGAAAGTCCGTGGGTGTCGGCGGCGCTGGGGCTGTGTTACGGCTCGTCGACGTGGTACTGCGTGCTGGCGGATTTTAATGTGATGCGCAAGGGCGCGATCATCGCGGTGTCGAGTTCGCTGCTGGCGTCGCTGGCGATGAACGACAACGTGGAGGCCGAGGAACTCGGCGGCTGGCGCGTGCATGCCGAGATTACCGGCTTTGCCGATCAGGTGGTGGATACCGACGAAGCAGCCATCGACGCGGTGAAAAAGTTTTTGTCGTATCTGCCGTCAAACAACACCGAAGCGCCGCCGGTGGCGTCGGTGCCCGCCGGATCAGGAGATCGCGCGGCGGAAATACTCAAGCTATTGCCCGAGTCGCGCACGCAGGTGTACGACATGCGCAAGGTGCTGCAATGTATCGTCGATGACGATAGCTGGTTTGAGTTAAAGGCGCGCTTCGGCAAAACCGGCGTGACGGCGTTGGCGCGGCTGGACGGTAAAACCGTGGGCGTGATCGCCAACAATCCGCTGTTCAAGGGCGGCGCTCTGGACGCGGATGCGTGCGACAAGATCGTGAGTTTTCTGGTGCTGTGCGATTCGTACAATATTCCGATTCTGATGTTTGTTGATACACCCGGCTTTGCCATCGGCGTCGAGGCCGAGCGCAAGCGCGCGCCGGGCAAGATCATGAACTTCATGAACGCGCTGGCGCTGGTGACGGTGCCGAAACTCACCGTGCTGGTGCGCAAGACCTACGGGCAGGCGTATCTCAACATGGGCGGCGGCCGCAATTCGGATGAGTTTCTCGCGTGGCCGACCGCAGAGATCAGTTTCATGGATCCCAACTACGCGGTGACCGTGGTATCGGGTCTGAGGCCGGGTGAACCCGGTTTCGACGAAAAGAAATCCACCATGGTGAAAGATAATTCGGTCTACGACATCGCCTCGGTGTATGCGGTGCAGGACGTGATACGCCCCGAGCAAACGCGTGACTACCTGATCCGCATGCTGGGTGTGCATCACTTGCGCATGAGCAAAGGCATCGGCAAACATCTGTTATCAACCTGGCCCACGAGTTTTTAATATGAGCTGGAAACCCGAAGCAGACGAAATCACGCAGCGCAAGCACTGGGCTGAAGCACTCGGTGGTGAAGCGTCGGTCAAGCGCCACCACGAACAGGGGCGGCTCACGGTGCGCGAACGTTTCGCGGGCGTGCTGGATACGGGTTCATTTCAGGAGGTGGGCAAGCTCACCGGCAGTGCATCGTATGGCGATGACGGCAAGTTAAACAAGGTTGTGCCCGCGCCTTACATCATGGGTTTGGGCGAAGTGGATGGCCGTCCGGTGGCGATCGGCGGCGAGGATTTCACCGTGCGCGGCGGCACCAGTTGGGGGGGCAATCGGCGCAAGGGCGGGCAAGGCGGTTTTGTCGAAGACCTCGCGTTTCAATATCGCATACCGCTGATTAACCTGATCGACGGCGCGGGCGGCAGCGTCACATCGGCGCAGAAGCGCGGCTACACCGTGTTCCCCGGCATTCATGGCTTTGAACGCTCGGTGGAACTGCTCGGCATGGTGCCGGTGGTGAGCGCGGTAATGGGCACGGCCGCGGGCGGGCCGGCAGGGCGCGCGATACTGTCGCATTGGTCGCTGATGATCAAAGGCACCAGCCAGATTTTTGCCGCAGGGCCGCCGGTGGTGCAGCGTTCGCTCGGTGAGAACGTCACCAAAGAGGAACTCGGCGGCGCGCAGGTGGCGGTGGACATGGCCGGCACCGTGGACAACGTGGTGGATAGTGAAGTCGCGTGTTTCGCCGCGATACGAAAATTTTTGTCGTATATGCCGCAAAATGTGTGGCACTTGCCGCCGCGCGTGGATTGCACCGACCCGATAACCCGCCGCGATGAAGCCCTGTTGTCGATTGTGCCGCGCGAGCGCCGCCAGCCGTACCCCATGCGCAAGCTGATGTCGCTGATCGTGGATCGCGATTCGTTGTTTGAAATTCAACCCTCGTTCGGCAAATCGGTGATTACCAGCTTCGCGCGCATGGATGGCAAAGTGGTGGGCATCGTCGCCAATAATCCGATGGTGCTGGGCGGCGCGATGGATGTAAAGTCGGCGCGCAAGCAGACGCACTTTATAGAGATGTGCGAGACCTTCCATATCCCGCTGATTTTTTGGGTGGATGTGCCCGGCTTCATGGTGGGCATGGCGGCGGAAGCCGCCGCTACGCTGCGCGAAGGCATGCGCTCGGTGTATGTCGGTTTGCAGGTGACGGTGCCGGTGATGACGGTGGTGATCCGCAAGTGTTATGGCATGGCGGGCATGGGCGCCAGCGACAAAAACGGCCTTGATCTCAAGATCGCGTGGCCCAGCGCCGAATGGGGCTCGCTGCCGGTGGAGGGCGGGGTGGCCGCCGCGTATCGGCGCGAGATTGAAGCCTCGCCCGATCCGGCGAAACGCCAGCAGGAAATCGAGGACGAACTGCGCCGCTACGCGTCGCCGTTATTGACGGCGGAAGCGTTTGCGGTCGAAGATGTGATTGACCCGCGTGATACACGCCATTACCTGTGCCGGTTTCTGAATGCCGCGCAGGGACGGCTGGAAACCACCCTGGGGCCGAAATATCGCGGTGGTGTGCGTCCGTGAAGTAAACTGCCACCACGGTTTAACTGGAGGAGAGATCATGAATAGCAAATCGTTTTCGGCAATGTGTGCTGCTTTGTTACTCGGCATGATGTTGATGGTTGCGCCGCCGCACGCGGCTGCCGAGGTTGATGACTTCAAGGTTTCGCAGCAATTCGGCATTGGTTATCTGCCGCTGGTGATCATGAAACAAAACCAGTTGATTGAAAAACACCTGAAAGCGGCGGGACTGAATTCGAAAGTCAGTTGGACGCAACTGAGTTCCGCGCAGCCGATGAACGATGCCTTGCTGTCGGGCAATCTGCATGTGGCAACCGGCGGCAGCGCGCCGTTTCTGATTTTGTGGGGGCGCACGCACGGCACGCTCAACGTCAAGGCGGTGGCGGCGCTGGCCTCGATGCCGATGTATCTGGTAACCAACAACCCGAAGGTGAACTCCATCAAGGATTTCACCGAGAACGACCGCATTTCGATGGCGGGGGCGGGCACATCGATACAAACCATCATCCTGCAGATGGCGGCGGCGAAGGAATTCGGCGACGCCAACTACAACAAGTTCAGTACGCAGTACCGTAATTTGTCGCACCCCGATGGATTGGTCGCGTTTTTATCAGGCAAGGAAATCACCGCGTATTTTTCGTCGCCGCCGTTTCAATACATGGCCCTGGAAAAACCGGGCGTGCGCCGCATCCTCAATTCGTATGACGTAACCAACGGCCCGGCGACTTTTCTGGTGGCGTGGGCGACGTCAAAATTTCGTGATGAGAATCCCAAAACGTACCAGGCATTTGTGGCCGCCTGGAAGGAAGCCGAGGTATTTGTTAACGCCAACAAGCGCGCGGCGGCGGAACTCTATGTCAAGGAATCCAAAGACAAGAGCGGCGTCGATGGCATCTTCAAGTTGTTGAACGATCCGGAGATTCGCATCACCATGACGCCGGAAAACACCATGAAGATTTACGAGTTCATGCACAAGGTCGGCACGGTCAAGCCCAAGGCCGCGTCGTGGAAGGATTTGTATTTTCCGGAAGTGCATAACCTGCCCGGAGGTTGATGCGGTGGCGGATGCGGTGAATGACACGAGCCCGTTGCTGGAAGTGCGCGGCGTCACGCTGCAATACAAGACACGGGATCACCTGGTCACGGCGGCGTACCGTGTTGATTTCGAGGTATATCGATCCGACCGCTTTGTGATTCTGGGGCCTTCA
>CAMDDY010000518.1 GCA_945893125.1 Bordetella parapertussis | reverse complement strand
GCGACATCAATGGGCAATTTGCCGGTAGCCTGCGCCGCATCGACATGAAACAGCACGCCGCAGTCACGACAAATTTTGCCCAACGCCGCGATATCCTGAATCACGCCGATTTCATTGTTCACCAGCATGACTGACGCAAGCACGGTATCAGCGCGCAGGGCGTTGGTAAAATTATCCAATGAAATCAATCCATTAGGACCTGGTGCCAACACGGTCACGGTAAAGCCCTGCGTTTCGAGCCAGTGCATGGTATCGAGCGTCGCTTTGTGTTCGGTGGCCACCGTGAGCAGATGTTTGCCGCGTTTGGTGTTTGCGAAAGCCGCGCCCTTGATGGCGAGATTGTTCGATTCGGTGGCGCCGGAGGTCCACACAATTTCAGCGGGTTCGGCATTGATGAGCGCGGCAACGTGCTCGCGCGCCTGTTCAGCCGCGCGCGCGGCGGTTTGGCCGAACACGTGCGTGCCGCTCGCCGGATTGCCGAATTGTTCGTTGAGATACGGCAGCATCGCATCCACCACGCGCGGATCAACCGGCGTGGTGGCGGCGTTGTCGAGGTAAACAGGTTGGCCAGTCATGCGTTGGATTTGCTAGTCCACTTTAATGTTCGCGGCCTTGATGACCTTGCCCCACTTTGCCAACTCGTCGCGCACCAGCGCGATGAACTGCTCCGGCGTATTGGTTTTGGGCTCGGTGCCGAGTTGTACAAAGCGCTCGCGAATATCGGGCAGCGCCTGGATGCGCGTGATCTCTTTGTGCAGCCGCGCGAGGATGTCTTTGGGCGTGGCGGCGGGGGCGAGCAATCCATACCAGATGCCCATTGCCGCACCGGGATAACCGGCTTCGGCAATGGTGGGCAGATCGGGAATGGTGGGAATGCGCTGATCCCCCGTGGTGGCCAGCAGCCTGATCTTGCCGGCCTGCATCAACGGCACCACCGGCGGCACGCCGGTAAACACGATGCTGATTTGTCCGCCGAGCAGATCGGTGATGGCTTCGGCATTGCCCTTGTACGGCACATGCACGATGCGGGTGCCGGTGACCTGTTTGAAAATTTCACCCGCCAGATGCGGGCTGGTGCCCACGCCGGCAGAACCGAAATTCAATTGGCCGGGGCGCGATTTTGCCAGCGCGACCAGATCCTTCAACGTTTTCGCCGGAATCGAGGGATGCACCGCGATCACTGCCGGCCCGGTGGCGATCAGCGAGATGTAAGCAAAATCGCGAATCGGATCGAAGGGCGTTTTCGGATACAGCAAGGGGTTGGTGACGGAGGGGCCGGTCGCGCCGATGGTGAGTGTGTGGCCGTCGGGCGGCGCCTTGGCCGCCATGTCCATGCCGATGGCGCCGCCGGCCCCCGCGCGATTTTCCACGATGACCGGCTGACCCAGCGCTTCGGTGAGCTTCGGCGCGATCAGGCGGGCCATGATGTCGATGGTGCTGCCGGGGCCGTACATCACGATGATGCGCACGGGCTTGGTGGGATACGGTTGCGCGGCGGCGGAAGTCGCCAGCAGGGCAAGCACGGCCAACGAGGCAGCGGTAAACATCGGCCGGCGCATATCAGTGCTTCGCGGCCTGCTGTTGCGTCAGCGCCGCGATCACGCGCTGGCGTTTTTCCTCAACGTCTTTGGCGAAACCCGGATATTTTTGTTCGATAAAACCGGTGGCCAGACCCAGTTTGAGCAGCGCCACCGCAAAGGTTGCGGCGAGGTCGTCGAGGTCGGGGCTTTTTTTCGCCAACTCCATGGCTTCGACGGTTTCACCGTAGAGCTGCTGCAGCGCGTCCTTGGTTTCCTGATCCAGTAACATCATAGACATGGTACGATCCCATTCGTATAGCGGTAAAAATCCAATTGTAACGCGGTGGACGCACGTTGCGGCGGTTAGAATAAGTGCTGTAAGGGTGACGCTATAAGGAGCCGTTATGCCGGTTTGGAACTGGGTAGTCATGCTGCCGCCGCTGTTACCACTGTTGTTACCGCTGCTGTGGCCAACGACGGGACATACGCAGAATTACCCATCGCGCCCCTTGCGGCTGGTGGTGCCCGCGCCGCCCGGCGGCGGCACCGATATCTTGGGCCGCATCGTCGCGCAAAAACTGACCGAAACCCTGCGCCAGCAATTCATCATCGACAATCGATCGGGGGCGAGCGGCATGATCGGCAGTGAAATCGTGGCGCGTGCCGACGCGGATGGCCACACGCTGTTGATTTGTTTTACCACGCACGTCACCAATCCCAGCCTGTTTGCCAAGATGCCTTATGACACGGTGCGTGATTTCGCTTCGGTGGCGATGGTGGGCGTGATTCCGAGCGTTCTGGTGCTGCATCCGTCGATACCGTCGCAGTCGGTGAAGGAGTTCATCGCTTATGCCAAAGAGCGGCCCGGCAAGCTTATCTACGGCTCGGCGGGCAGCGGCAGCGCCACGCATTTATCCACGGTGCTGTTTAATGCCATGACCGGTACCAGCATGGTGCATGTGCCGTACAAGGGCAGCAGTCCGGCGCTCACCGATTTGCTGGCGGGGCAGGTCAACCTGATGTTCGGCAATATGGCCTCGGCGATGCCGCATGTGCGCAGCGGAAAGTTGCGCGCGCTGGCGGTCACCAGCGCCAAACGTTCGGCCGCCGCGCCCGAATTGCCGACCATCGCGGAAACCGGCTTGCCGGGTTATGAAGCGACATCATGGTTTGCCTTGTTTGCGCCCGCGCGCACGCCCGCGGCCATCGTGAATAAGCTCAATGCCGAAGTAAACGCGCTGCTGAAATTGCCGGACGTGAAAGAGCGCATGACGGGTCTGGGCGCGGACGCGCTGCCGATGTCGCCGCGTGAACTGAGCGCGTACGTGGAACACGAAATCGTGAAGTGGGGCAAGCTGATCAAGGCCTCTGGCGCGAAAGCGGACTGACGCCGCGCGGACATTGACGGGGCGTTAAGCGTGGGTGCTCAGTCCGCCTTGATGCCGCCATCACGTATCACTTTTTGCCAGCGCGCGAGATCGTTGCGTATCAGCGCGGCAAATTCCGCCGGCGTGGTGCCGCCGGGGTCGAAGCCCTGCGCGACGAGGCGCGCCTTGACATCGGCCATTGAGAGCACTTTCACGGTTTCAAGTTGCACGCGTGCAACGATCTCGCGCGGGGTGTTGGCGGGCGCGAGCAAGCCATACCACGTTGAGACTTCAAAGCCGGGATACGTCTCGGCCACCGTGGGCACCTCGGGCAGCGACGCGGCGCGCTTCAAACTGCTGGCCGCCAGCGCGCGCAGCCGGCCGGATTTAACAAAGGGCGCCAGTCCCGCGAGGCTGCCGAAGGACATCGCGACTTGTCCGCCGACAAGATCGTTAAACGACGCGCCCGTGCCTTTGTATTGAATGATCAGCAGATCCACGCGAGCGGTTTGCTTGAACAGTTCCGCCGCCAGATGCGAAGGCGTGCCCGTGCCGGAACTGGCGATGGTGAGTTCGCCCGGCCGCGCACGCGCGAGCGTGATCAGTTCCTTCACGCTCTTGACCGGCAGCGAAGGGTGGATCACCAGCAGATTCGGCGTCGAGCCCGCGAACGTGATGGGCGCGAGATCGCGCTCCACGTTAAACGGCATGCTGCGATACAGCCACGGGTTGGTGGTGAGTACATTAGTGGTGAGCAGCAAGGTGTGTCCATCGGGCGCGGCTTTCACCACGGCTTCGGCGCCGATATTGCCGTTGCCGCCGGCACGGTTTTCGACGATAAACTGCTGGCCGAAACTGTCGGTAAAGCGCTGCGCCAGCGTGCGCGCAAAAATATCAGAGCCGCCCGCGGTGGCGAACGGCACGATGATGCGCACGGGTTTGGCGGGGTAGGGTTG
>CAMDDY010000517.1 GCA_945893125.1 Bordetella parapertussis | reverse complement strand
GATCGCAATCTGATACCGTTCGTCTTGGGTGAGGTGTGTGTAGTTCATTCTTGGCAACTTTAACTTGGTGGTCGAGGGGCTCGGATGCTATCGCACCTCGCCCACCCAACCTATTAATCAGAGTTGCACTTCGAATTTGAACTCGCGATATGAAAAAAGCTGGCCTTCTTGAAGTAACGAGAAGGGGCTACTATCGGATAACACCTCGCGGAAACGAGCTTCTTAATAAGAAACCGAAGGTCATCAATGTAAAGCTCCTAAAACAATATCCTGAATTTCTTGAGTTTCAAAAACTCAAAGGAACAAGAAGCGGTGACAAAACAGTTGAGTCCAAGGAAACGGCTGATATTTCTAGTGCAACACCTTCAGAGGCATTGGAGACTGCCTATGAAAACCTTAGAGATGAACTGGCGGACGAATTGCTTGGCAAGCTCAAGAAAACTTCGCCATCGTTTTTTGAGCGAGTCGTAGTCGAGTTGCTCGTAAAAATGGGTTATGGTGGCTCTCGCGCTGACGCAGGAAAAGCCATAGGCAAAAGCGGTGACGGTGGCATAGATGGAATCATCAAGGAAGATAAGCTTGGACTTGACGTTATATACATTCAAGCGAAGCGTTGGGACAACAATCCAGTAGGAAGGCCCGACGTCATGCAATTTGCTGGTGCGCTTCAGGCACAGCGGGCAAACAAGGGGATTTTCCTTACAACATCTAGATTTACCGATGATGCGCGAAGCTATGTTTCACAGATAGGAAGTAAAATCGTATTGATTGATGGCGACCAACTTACCACTTTGATGATCGAGCATGATGTAGGCGTATCGATAGTATCATTGTATCCGGTTAAGAAGATCGATACTGATTACTTCGAAGAAAGTATCTAACTTTACGTGCTGCGGCGGGCCATCAGCACCGCGCGAAGTGCAATTGCCTGCGCGGGCCCGCTGCAGACCACAACGTAAGGATTTTCGGATGACCACGGTTCGTTACGGTACATCTTCCGCAATAGTATCTCCCGCTGCCGGGGTCACTGGCTTTGTATTGAAGCGCGCAGATGGATCGTTCTTCTTCCGCGTCTACAGTTCGAGCGAAGAATTTACCGACTACGACATTCGGCACGATGATCTTGAAGTAACGATCTCTCCGGACGCGCTGGCATCGTTTTATCGAATCGGTGACTGTCGGCTGCTCGATCATAGTCCCGAAGTTCTCGGATTGGAGAGTACCTGCAATGAACACGAATCCTAACTCTGGCTGCTAGGAACATGATCGACAATCGCATCATCGGAACCTGGCAGCTCAAAAGCACAAAAGGCGTCGACGACGCCGGTAAAGTGATGCCGCCGCCCTTTGGACCGGCTCCCTACGGCGTGGTGTGCTTTCAGGCCGACGGACGCATGTGCAACGTTATCTGCGACGGCCGCGCCGAACTGGCGGCCGGCGAGTCGCGGCAATTCATGTCCTACGCCGGCAACTACACGTTCGACGGCACTACGCTTACCACGCGCGTCGATGCCTCGTCGGACGCAAGCCGCATCGGTGGCGATCAGATACGCACCGTGCGCTTTGAAAACGGCGGCATGGTGCTTGCGCCGCTGCGCCGGCTTTACGCCGGCGTGATGCAGCATCAGGAGATGTTCTGGGAGCGGGTTGTGTAGCTTTTGGAAAACGGTTGCACGAATTAAGCGCCGGACGTAAGTTACGCACTTGAGCAACTTCCATACGGTGCATGCGCCATGAAGTCTCACCTCGTTAGCCTCACAAACTTTCTTGCACTTACATTACTGGCATTCGCAGCGGCTACCGCATCGGCGCAGTCCTACGCGACCCGCCCCGTGCGGCTGCTGGTCACCTATCCGCCGGGCGGCGCCACCGATATCAGCGCGCGATTGCTGGCGCCGCGGCTCGGCGAAAGCCTCGGACAGCAGATCATCGTGGACAACCGGCCGGGTGCGAGCGGCATGATCGCGACCGCGCTGCTGGCGCGCGCGGCGCCGGACGGCCACACCATCCTGGTGGTCGATACGGCGCATGGCGCGAACCCGGCGCTCAACGACATGCCCTATGACACGCTGAAAGACATCGCGGCGGTGAGCCTGCTGATGCGGGTTCCCATGTTGGTGCTGGTGAACCCGGCGTTCCCGGCGCAATCGGTCAAGGAATTGATCGCGCTCGCCAAGGCGAATCCCGGCAAATACAACTACGGGTCGGCCGGACTCGGCAGCACCATGTACCTGATCGCCGAGTTGTTCAAGGTGACGGCGGGCATCGATCTCGTACACGTCGCCTACAAGGGCGGCGGCCCGGCATTGGCAGATGTGATGGGCGGCCAGATACCGGTGACCTTCCTCTCAACGGCAGCCTCGATGCCGCAGGTCAAGGCGGGGCGGGTGCGGGCGCTGGCGATCTCGGGCCGCGAGCGCAGCCCGGTCGCCCCCGAAGTGCCCACCGTCGCGGAGAGCGCTCTGCCGGGCTTTGAGTTCTACCTGTGGCAAGCCGCGCTCGCCCCCGCCGGCATGCCGCAGCCTGTGATGGCCAAGCTCAACAGCGTGGTCACCGCCGCGCTCAGTCAGGGCGAAACGAGAGAGCGCTTCATCGGGCTCGGCGCAGAACCCACGCCGAGTACACCGCAACAGGGCGACGCGTATATCCGCACGGAAGTCGGTCGCTGGATCAAAACCCTCAAGCCCATGCCGGTAGCGCGTTGAGTGCGGGCTTGATACCGGCTCAAACCATTATTGCGCCTTCACCCCAGCCGCGCGAAACACTTTGCGCCGGGTTTCAATTTCATCGCGGATTATTTTTTCAAAACTCTCTGGTGTACTGACCTTTGCCACCACGCCCACCGCAGCCAGCCTCTCGATCATATCGGGCGTCTCGACAATTCGTACCAGTTCCTTGTTGAGCTGCATAATGATGGCGCGCGGCGTTTTTGCCGGCGCAAGCACACCGTACCATCCGGCATATTCGTACCCCGGCAATCCCGACTCGGCGACCGTGGGCACATCGGGCAACTGCGCTACACGCTGTCCGGCGGCCACCGCCAGCAACGTCAGCCTGCCGCTTTTTATCAGCGGCAACGCGGCAGGCAGCGGTGGAAAGGAATACTGTATGCGGCCCGATATCACATCGTTCAGTGCATCCACCGGCCCCTTGTAAGGCACATGCACCGCTGAAATACCCGCGCTGTAGTTGAAAAGCTCTCCGGCATAATGCACGCCGCTGCCGATGCCGCCTGAACCGAAATTGAGTTGCTTGGGCTTTTGTTTGGCAAGCGCAATCAGCTCCTTAACCGACTTAATATTGAGCGAAGGCGACGCGACGAGCACCTGGTGCGCGCTACCGATCAATGTAACGCCCGAGAAATCGCGTATGGAATCATAGGGAAGCTTTTCATAGAGCGCCGCACTGCCGGCGAAGCTCGACGAGGTAAACAGCAATGTGTATCCGTCCGCCGATGCGCTTGCGACAGCAATGCCCGCTACCGTGCCGCCCGCGCTGCTGCGATTATCAACCACCACTTGCTGCCCCCACGCTTCATAGAGCTTCGGACCGATGAATCGGGCCAAAACATCAGCACCGCTCCCGGCACTGAACGGCACAACCATGCGTATGGGTTTGCTGGGATATTTCTGCGCCTCGGCGAGTGGCGATAGTGCCAAAAGACCCGGTAATAGCGCCATCACGGGACAGTAAATATTTCTGCGCCGTTCGCTGATTTTCATATCAGACTCCCTTTACGTTTC
Organism: Bordetella parapertussis; assembly: GCA_945893125.1. GTDB lineage: Bacteria > Pseudomonadota > Gammaproteobacteria > Burkholderiales > SG8-41 > UBA5216. Next base: position 105 of record CAMDDY010000517.1, on the reverse strand, counting down.
GTTTGTTTGCGCCCCTGATAATGCGTTTGTGCCTACTCAGCCAGTGCTTACGATGCGCCGCGAACAAAGTAGCGTGCGCTGTGCGCACGATTTCTGAACGAGTCG
>CAMDDY010000516.1 GCA_945893125.1 Bordetella parapertussis | reverse complement strand
AGGCCGCAAAACCGACATTTAAATCATGTGATATTGAATCGTATGCCCGCAATATTATCGGTCAAATTTCTCGTACAAAAATCATTGACAATTAATTGGAAAAACGAGTAAATGCCAGTTACTTCATTTTGCTTTCTCACTCTTCCTATCGATGGCGTTGATGAATATTTCCTCTATACGTATGTGGCACAAGCTGTTAATTCTTGGATTGATCGGCTTGGTTCTGTGTGCCGTACCGACTTACCTGTATATACACGGCGCCAATAAAGAAATTCACGCTGCCCTCACCGAAATAAAAGGGCTTGCGCCGGCAGCGGCCATCGTGCAGGCCATGCAGCCGTTGCAAAACCATCGCGGGCTTTCGGCTGCCACATTAAGCGGCGATCCGGCCTTGGCCAGCCGGCGCCAGATCACGGAAAAGGAAGTCACTGCGGCATTGGCGAAGGCGCGCGCCGCCATACCACCCTCGGCCACGCCGGTTATCAAGGCGCTGGAAAAAGTCGAGGCGGAATGGAAATCCCTTTCGGATGCGCTTAAAGACAAAAGCTTTCCGGTCGACGAAGCCAATAACCGTCACACCAAGGTAATCGCGCTGTTGTTAAAACTGATCGAAGTCAATCTGGATTACTTCGGCCTGTCGCTCGATCCCGAAGCCAACTCGTACCACTTGATTATTGCCGCATTCGGCGATCTGCCCAGGCTCACGGAATCCATGGGCCGTATGCGCGCAACCGGCGCTGCAATTCTCGGCATCAAGCAGGCCACCACGGAAGAACGCGTCGCCATTGCCACCATGCTTGAACGCACGCGCGATGATCTGGATCACAGCCGCGCACAAATAGTAAAGGCCATCGAAGCCAATGGCACCGCAATGACAACACTCGACGCAGCTTCCATGACCGCGTTGAACGATACGCAAAAATTGATCGCGGTGACCGACCTCGAATTCATGCGCATCGAGGTGCTGCGCTACAACGCCGCCGACTACCTCAAGCTTGCCTCCACCGCCATGGACGCCCAGTTCAAACTGATCGAAACGGCACGCGTTGAAATCGAACGAATTTTGCATGAACGCGTGGCGTCGGGACGCTGGATCATGGCGGGGTTGCTGGGACTGATTGCGGCATTGTTGGCCATCGGCGCTTTAGCAATGTATTGGATGGCGCGCTCCATCATACGACCGCTCAATGAGGCCATACAGGATGCCGACGCCATCGCGGCCGGCAGACTGGATGCCACCATTATAAATATCGGGCTGGACGAAGTCGGACAATTGCGCAAGGCCATGCGCCATATGCAGCGTAATCTGGGGCACATCGTGGCGAGCATTCGCGAGAACAGCGAAGCAACTCAATGCGACCGTATCTGCGTTCAAACTGCCCGGTGAAACGGAGACATTCACCGCTGACAACGGTGGCGGGAATGACGCGCCGAATAGTGGTATCGTGAGATTGAGCCGGGACAATCCGCAAACAGCCACTCACCCGGCACGCACGGCACTATCCGCTGACAACCCATCAGCACCCGCCCTGCTCTCCCACCGGTAACGCCCTAATCACCCGCTGCATGCGGCGCGGCCTCAAGTCATCCCGATCCTGGCATTCGCCTGTATCAAGCGCTCGACCAGCACGCGCAGGAAGGCATGCTCAAAACGGATGCGGCAGGAATCCGTGGATTTCTTGTAGGCTGAAACCGTGATCTTGATCATGCGCACTTCTTGTGTTGCGATGACGTCCGCGGTGCGCAGTTTGTCCGGACTGCCGAGACAGGCCATTTCACCCAGGCACTCGCCCGGCTTCAGAATAGCAATAAGGCGGCGCTTGCGCATGACGCGCGCGTCGCCCGACAGCAGCACGCAGAAAAAATCGCCCGAATCGCCTTCTTTCAATATGACCTGATCCTTGGGCACCGACACCCACTCGGAAAAACGCAACACCTCCCACAAATCGGCATCCGTGAATGCTTCAAAAAACGCCAGCTTGCGCAGACTGTTAAAGCGCTCGGTCTCGAACACGCCTTTCTTGGGCAACGCCGTGGAGCCGCCCATCATGGCGGCCAGTTCGTCGATCAACTGCGCCCACGTCAGGTAACGCTTGTCGGTATCGCGCTGCAATGCGCGAATCACGATCATGTCGAGTTCGAGCGGCACTTCACTGCGAAACTCCGAGGGCAGCGGCGGATTGCTGTTGAGCACCTGATACGCCAGCCCGGCGATGTTGTCGGCCTTGAACGGCGCGCGCCCGGTCAACAACTGGAACATCACGATCCCCAGCGCATAGATATCGGTCTGGTGGTTCAGCGGCTTGTTCATGTGCTGTTCGGGCGACATGTATGCCGGCGTGCCGATGCCGTCGATCATGGTGGCCTCGGCCTTGGCGATGGCGGCCGAACCAAAATCGGTTATTTTGACGTCGTTGTTTTCCTTCAGCATGATGTTCGCGGGCTTGATATCGCGATGTATCACGCCCTGCTGCGAGGCGTAGTCCAGCGCCCGCGCGCACTTGTACACCACCTCGATCGCATCGCCGATGCCCAGCAGATTGTCGGGCTTGGTAAACCGCTGCAAGGTGCCGCCCTCGACATACTCCATCACGATGTAGGCGTGATTGTCGTCGGCGGCGGCATCGTAAATCTGTACAATGTGCGGATGATCCAGCTTGCCGGCGAGTGACGCTTCGGTGGTAAACAACCGCTGCATCAGGTTGCCGCTACCGAGATCCTTAATCGCGCTTTGCGCCACGACCTTGACCGCCACGTCGCGATTGCCGAACGAATCGCGGCACAGATACACCGTGCTGGTGGCGCCCTCGCCTAACGTGCTGACGACGTCGTACTTGCCGACCTTGGTGAGGCCCTTACTCGATTGAAATGCGGCTTCCTGCGACATGGTGTTGAATTATGACTAAAATTTCGGCAACGAAGACGCAACCGGATGCCCTGCGAGACACGGCGCATTAAACCGCATACCGCGCGCCAGCGTCAACCGCGTGATTGGGATCGCGCGCATTTCCGACTCATTTGCGTATAACCTGATCCGGCAACCACGTCACAATGGCCGGAAACACCGTGATCAACACAATCGCCAGCACCATCATAAAAAAGAATGGGATCGAGGCGCGCGCCACGTACGTGCTGTCCTTGCCGCTCATGGTTTGCAGCACAAAAAGGTTAAAGCCCAGCGGCGGTGTCACTTCGGCGATTTCCACCAGAAGCACGATAAAAATGCCGAACCATACCAGATCAAATCCGGCTTTTTCCACCATCGGAATCACGATCGATGTGGTCAGCACAATCATCGACACACCATCCAGCGCGGTGCCCAGCACGATATAGATCGCCGCCAGCACTGCAATCAGCAGATAGGGGTTCGGATTCATCGCGGCCACCCATTCGGCCAGCGCCCTGGGGATACCGGTGAAGGCCATACACGACGACAGAAACGCCGCGCCGCCCAGTATGAAGAGGATCATGCACGACAAGCGCGTCGCGCCCATCAAACTGTCGCGAAACGACGCCCAGTTCAATCCACCGCTGACAGCCGCAATCGCAAATGCACCCAGCACACCGAACGCGGCCGCCTCTGTTGCGGTGGCCCAGCCCGCCGCCATCACCCACACCACGAACACGATCAACAACACGCACGGAATCAGATTTCGGCTCAAACGCAGCTTGGCCATGAATGTGTAACGTGTTGTTTCTATTGGTGTTTTTTCGGGATTCATTAATGCCCACACCATGATATATCCCGAAAACAACACCATCAGCAGCACACCCGGAATGATCCCGGCGATAAACACTTTGAGTATCGACACCTCTGCCGCGACGGCGTACACCACCATGATGATGGAAGG
>CAMDDY010000515.1 GCA_945893125.1 Bordetella parapertussis | reverse complement strand
TGAAAATCCGTCCGCCGCTGCCCAAGCCGATCAACGTCGATTGCATGGCGGTGAATTACATGGAAGACGGCACGCGCAAGCAGGCGGCGGAAATCAACGCGTTCCATAAATCGCCGGGCTGCATCGTCGGCCACGGCGACAACATGGTGATGCCGGATATACCGCTGTCGATCTTCGAGGGCGAAGCGGAGCTCGCGGTGGTGATCGGCAAGCGCGCGAAACACGTCAAAGCCGCCGATGCGATGAGCCATGTATTCGGCTACGTCAACTTTATCGACGGTTCTGCCCGCAATGCCACCGCGCTCGGCAACTCGTTTTATCAGGTGAAGTCGCGCGATACTTTCGCGCCCATCGGCCCCTATATCGTCACCGCCGACGAAATCAAGGATCCGCACAAGCTGCAAGTGCGCCTGTGGGTCAACGGCCAGATCAAGCAGAACTACAACACCAGCGATATGGCGAACAAGATTCCGCGCTGCATCGAATGGATCTCCGGCATCCACGAGCTGGAGCCCGGCGACATTCTCGCCACCGGCACCAACCATCGCGGGCTATCCGCGTTTCAGGGCGGCGATACCATCGATCTGGAATGCGAAGGCTGCGGCAAACTTACCGTCAAGGTGCAGGATGATTTCAATCGCACTTGGGCGCGCGAAACGCGGCTGGATCGCGACAACAAAGGACTCAAAGGCACCACGCCGCAGTTGACCGGCAAGTACGCCAAGGCGGCGGGTGGCGCCACCGGCGGTTAAGTCGTGTTGCGCGCTACAGGTCATAACACGCTGGCGGTGCTGCTGGCCGCGGCAGCGCCACCGATTTTTGCTCAGGCATCACAAGCCTATCCGACAAAACCGATCCGCGTGGTGGTGCCGTTCACGGCGGGCAGCGCCAGCGACATCCTCGCGCGTTTCATCGGCCCCAAGTTCTACGAAACGTGGGGCCAGCAAGTGGTGGTCGATAATCGCTCCAGCGCGGGCGGCACGGTGGCCGGCGGCATCGTGGCCGCGGCAACCGCCGACGGACACACGCTGATGCTCACGTCCTCTGCGCTCGCCGGCAGTGCGGCGCTCTACGACAAGCTGCCGTACGATACGGTGAAAGATTTTTCCGCCATCAGTCAGGTGGCGGCCACGGCGCTGGTGGTAGTGGTGTCGCCGCTTACGGGCGTTAAAACACTTAAAGAACTGATTGCGCAGGCCAGGCAAAAACCCAAACAGTTTAACTTCGCCTCATCGGGCATCGGCAGCGGCACGCATTACGGCTCGGAGTTGTTCAACATGGCAGCCGGGATTTCCGCCGTGCATGTGCCATACAAGGGCATACCGGAAGCGTTGAACGACACGCTCACCGGTCGCATTCATTATTTCGTCACGCCGCTGTTGCCGTCGTTGTCGCTGATAAAAAGCGGCCGCCTGATCCCGCTCGGCGTGACCGCCACGCAACGCGTGCCCATGCTGCCGGATGTGCCCACTATCGCAGATGCGGCGCTGCCGGGGTTTGAATACGACGGCTGGTTCGGCATGTTCGCCCCGTCAAAAACGCCGCGCGCGATCATCCAGAAACTCAACGCGGAAGTGAGGCGCATTCTCGAAACCACCGACGTGCGCGAAAAAATATTGAATCAGGGCGCAACGCCCAAGCCCAGCACGCCGGAATTCATGGACAAGCTGGTGCGCGAGGAAATCGTCACGCGGCGCAAGGTGTTTGCGGCGGCGGGGGTGAAGCCCGAGTAAACGGCAGCACAGGTAGCGTGCGCCGTGCGCACGAACCTTCGATTGCAGATGCGCAACCGCGGCACTAGCCGCCCGGCGTTGCGCGCGCCTGTGTTTGTCGTGCGCACAGCGCACGCTACAGCCGGGTAGGTTGGGCTGACGAAGGAAGCCCAACATCAGTCACGTAAGGCGCATTAACCGAAGGGCAATGCGCCGTATGCGGTGTATCACTGAAGACATGCGACGCAATGCGCTTCGCCCTTCGACAAGCTCAGGACAGGCTTATTGGCGCCCTGCGATTGCGGGTTACGTGAGTCCCACGAAAAATAACTCAATAAAAACAAGTAGTTACGGTTTAATCGTATCTGGCCGCGTTAGTGAAATCACATGCTGCGGCACGATCCTTGAATGGGTGGGTAGCCGCCCATCGTCTGTCGGTATATAGTTCGTATATACCCATTATTCGTGACGTGACCGCAATGAACAATCTGCTTGTCAAATTCAAATCCAAGGATTCGCCCTACGGCGTAACACGCGAGACGCTCAAGGCACTGGCAGAGGAAATGGATGTGAGCGAAACCATGGTGGTGCATCTGGCGATCTCGCGCTTTGCCCGAGAGGTGCTCCCCGCCTACGAGCAAGACGACGGCTCGCTGACGGCGGCGGATATCGCCCGCGTACGCAAAGCCGCGAATCCGTTGCTACCCAAGGGCAACGTCATTCGCAAGCGTTCGCTGCTGTAGTCGCCGATTAGTTGCCGACCATGTGGGAGCCGCCCGATCCCGGAGACATTGTATGGTGCCGGTTTCCGCAGCGGCCACGCGATAAACCCGGCCCCAAGCCGCGCCCCGCGCTGGTACTCAGTGTGACCGAGCATGGCGATGGCGTCGCAGTGGAAGTCGCCTACGGTACTTCACAAAAAATGGATCGCCTGCTGTCCGGTGAATTCGCCATACGCAAAGCCGAGCACAAGGCAGCCTATGCAACGGCCGGGCTGTCTTACGACACAAAATTTGACTTGCGGCACGTTGTGGCACTCCCATGGAACGCGGAGTTTTTTGCCGTGCCTCCGGCGCCGCAGCACGGCCAAACACCCAAACTCGGCAGCCTGCACATCGCGATGACTGCGGCGCTGGCCGCTGCGGTGCGCGCGGTGCAACGATAAGAAGCGGGGTAATCCGTTGCGCTATGCTACGACTATAGACCTGACCCCCGCACTCAGGCACGCGGCGCAAGGTGTTTGCGGCGGCGGGGCTTAAACCAGAGCGAGGCCGGCGTGAGCCTTTTTCGCTGGAAGGAACCCAGGGATCGGGTTCCTCTGGCGGTGCGCGAGGCGCGATCTTTTCTGCGGGCGTATCGGTCGGTCGTCGCTGCCCGTTTAGCGGCGGCGTCAGTGTTGCGGGGTGGCGGGAGGCGGCCATGAAGAGGAGCGGGTAGCTTCAGGATGCGATTGATCTCGCTGTTCCAGCGCAAAATAATCTCTTTAGGAAGCGCCTTCGGACCCAAGACGCCGTAGAAACCCGTCATTTCGTAACCGGGAACGGTTTCGGCTACGGCTGGGATATCGGGCGCAACGTTGGAACGCCGGGAGGTAGTTACAGCGATACCACGAAGGCGATTCGACCTGATGTGCTGAACAGCCCCGATCATGCTGCCGATGACGAGTTGAATCTGTCCACCGATCAGCTCGGTCATCGCGGGTGCGGCACCCTTGTACGGAACGTGCGTCATTTTTGTGCCAGCCATCTGGTTGAATAGTTCTGTGCCGAGATGGATACCGGTGCCGGTGCCGGAACTGCCATAGCTAAGCTTGCCTGGATTTGCCTTGTCATACGCAATCAGTTCCTTGACGCTCTTAGCGGGAAGCGATGGATGAACCATCATGACAAAGCCGGTCTCACCGATGTACGCGACCGGCGTCACGTCGTTCACTGGGTCGTAGGGTATCCGCCCGATTACAGGACGGCATTAGCTTGCTCCTCAATCCTACGCCCGCACTGCCATTGGCAGACTTTGCAGCCTGCTGTCCCCGAAGGGAGCAATACGGGTTTGCCACGTTCCGCTTGCAGAAGTATGCCGGGTTAGGTGCCTGCATTCGACCGGGAGGCGTATGGGTCACGAAAGCGCATAGAGAAAACGCTATTCCCACCCCCA
>CAMDDY010000514.1 GCA_945893125.1 Bordetella parapertussis | reverse complement strand
GTTGCGTATGCCGGATATCGCGGATCGCTTGAACAGCATGGCCGCCGAGCCCGCACCCGGCACGCCGGAACAATTCGGTGTGTTCGTACGCAGCGAAATCGACAAGTGGGCGAAGGTGGTGAAGGCCGCCAACATGAAAGCGGACTGACTGACCAGGTTCGTAAAATCCAATAATTCCCCACGTCATTCCCGCGAAGGCGGGAATAACGTCGTGGGTAATAATATTGATTAACACTGGCTAACTTATTTTCTAAATAATGAACAAACACAACTATTGGTTTTTATTATCTGCTTTTGCATCTACGTTCGCATTTGCGCAGGCCTATCCCGCTAAAGCGGTGCGCCTCGTCGTGCCCTTCGCCGCCGGCGGCAGCACTGACATCGTGGCGCGCACGCTGGCACCGCGCCTCACTGAAATGTGGGGGCAACCGGTGGTGGTGGATAATCGCCCCGGCGGCAGCACGGTGATCGGCACGGAGATTGTGGCGAAGTCGCCGCCGGATGGTCACACGCTGTTTGTCACGCCCGCGCCGTTTACCATCGTGCCGAGCCTGATGAAAAAACTGCCCTATGATCCGCAGAAGGATTTTGAGCCGATCACCCTTATCAACACCACACCGCTGGTGGTGGTGGTACATCCCGGTGTGCCGGCAAAAAACATCAAGGAACTGGCGGCACTCGCCAAGGCAAAACCCGGCGCGCTCAATTTCGGCTCATCCGGCAGCGGCGGCTCGAACCATCTTGCGGGCGAGTTGTTTAACTCGATGGCGGGTGTGAAGATGGTGCATATCCCGTACAAGGGTAACGCGCCCGCGCTGGTCGATCTGGCGGGCGGGCATGTCGATGTGGTGTTCAACGGCTTGACCTCGGCGATTCCGTTGATACGCGCAGGCAAGTTGCGCGCGCTGGGCATGACCAGCCTCGCGCGTGCCGGCGCGATGCCGGATGTGCCCACGCTCGATGAGCAGGGCATGAAAGGTTTTCTCGCCGTGGCCTGGAATGGCTTAACCGCGCCCGCGCGCACGCCCAAACCGGTGATCGATAAAATCAACGCGGATATACTGAAGCTGGTTAAAACGCCCGAGCTGATCGAGCGGCTGAAGGCCGACGGCTCCGACCCTGCGGGTTACACCGTCGAGCAGTATCAAAAGTTTTTGCGCGATGAAACCGCGAAGTGGGCAAAAGTGATCGCGGCGGCGGGCGTGACGGGTTTGTAACTACGGTTTATTGACATCAGGCGGACACCCAATGAGTAATTCCATCTCCTATGTTTTTCAGCTTGAATCCGGCGCGGAGCATCGCTTCGACGTTGATCCGAACCGGCCGCTTGCAACCGGTGACCTGCCGGACTGGACGCTGCTCGATACGCACAAATGCGGGAATTGTCCGCTGGCCAGCGCACCTGGCGCGCGCTGCCCGGCGGCGGCGGACCTGGTGCCTATCATTGAAAAATTTTCCGCGCTGGCGTCCATCGACAACGTGGAAGTGCGCGTGGTGCGCGAACAGTACGAAGCGCATAAACGCACCGACACCCAAACCGCGTTAAGCGCACTGATGGGGCTGATACTCGCCACCAGCGCCTGCCCGATATTGAGCCGCATGCGCCCGATGGCGCAGACGCATCAGCCGTTTCCCAGCGAAACCGAAATCGGGTACCGCATTAGCACCATGCATCTTTTGCGCAGTTATCTCGCCGGGACGAACCCGGATCTCGGCACGCTGAGCGAGTTTTTCGCCGACTTCGAAAAGCTCAACGACGCGTTCGCGAAGCGCCTGAAGCGCGCCATCCAAAACGATGCCAGCATCAATGCGCTGGTGGTGCTGCACGCGCGCAACATGATCGCGAGTTTTTCCATCGATGAAAAACTGGACGAAATTCGTGCTTGGTTTGGGCACGGCCCTGCCGCATCACAATAGCGATATAGTAAAATAATGTTTAAAAACAAATACTTATGTTATTTATCTGCCGTGGCCGCACTGTGCGCGGCGGCGCCGGCACAGGCGCAAACGTGGCCCGCAAAAACCATCCGCTTCGTCATCCCCTTCCCGCCCGGCGGCAGCAACGACATCGTCGGGCGCATGCTCGCCGCGTCGCTCACCGAGCGTTTGGGCCGCACCGTGGTTGCGGACAATCGCGCCGGCGGCAACTCCATCATCGGCTCCGAGCTGGTCGCGAACTCGCCGCCCGATGGTTACACCATGCTCATCATTTCCACGTCATTCACCACCAACCCGGTGATCCACAAGCTACCGTTTGATCCGCTGAAATCTTTCGACTGGGTGGCGATGCTCGGCGTGGGGCCGAATGCGCTGGTGGTGACGCAAAGCCTGCCGGCGAAAAATATCAGGGAACTGATCGCGCTGGCAAAATCGCGTCCGGGGCAGATTGTTTACGCCTCCACCGGCGTCGGCAGCAACGCGCATTTCGGCACCGAGTTGTTCAAGCACATGACCGGCACCAACATGCTGCATGTGCCGTACAAGGGCGGCGGGCCGGCGCTGATCGACACCGTATCGGGCGAGGCGCAGATGTGCCTCGCGTCGCTGATTCAGGCGCTGGTACACGTGCGCGCCAACAAGTTGCGCGTGCTCGGCACCAGCGGCGCCAAACGCACGCCGTTGCTGCCCGACGTGCCGACCATCATGGAAGCCGGCGTTCCCGGCTACGAAACGCAAAACTGGTGGGGCGCGGTGGTGGCGCGCGGCACGCCGCCCGCGATCATTGCCCGATTGAACAGCGAAATCAACGCCACGCTCAAAACGCCGGAGTTTGAAAAGCGCCTGCGCAACGATGCCGCCGAGCCGGTGATCAAATCGGCGGATGAACTCGGTAAACACGTCACCGCCGAAATGGACAAGTGGCGCAAGCTCGCGAAACTGGCGGGCATCAAGGGTGAATGACGTCATGACAACCACGGCAACCGTAGCATGCGCTGTGCAGCACTCAAGAAAGCGCCCACACTGACAGGAAATAAAATGAAAACCCCATGCTTCATGGCGGCAACCCTCGCGCTCGTTACTGGCGCCGCGGGCATCCAGGCGCAGGTACTGGACTACCCCGCCAAAACCGTACGCATCATCGTGCCCTTCGCACCCGGCGGCAGCAACGACATCGTCGGACGCCTGCTCGCGGCGCATCTCTCCGACCGCAGCGGAAAACAATTCGTCATCGACAACCGCGGCGGCGCGGGCGGCCTAGTCGGCACGGAAATGGTATGGAAAGCCGCGCCCGACGGCTACACGCTGCTGGTGATTTCGGTGGCGTTTCCGATGAATGCCGCAGTCTACAAATTGCCGTACGATCCGATGAAGGCATTCACACCGGTGGTGCTGCTCGGCACCGGCACCAACGGGTTTGCCGTGCATCCCGCGCTGCCGGTCAAGAACGTGAAGGAACTGATCGCGCTCGCCAAGTCGCGCCCCGGCCAATTGCAATATTCATCCGCCGGCATCGGCACCTTTCAGCACCTGAGTTCAGAGATGTTTAAATCGATGGCCGGTGTAAACATCCTGCATGTGCCGTACAAAGGCGGCGGGCCGGCCACCATCGACTTGATCGCCGGACAAGTACAAATGTCCATCGGCTCGCTGATCGTGATCCTGCCGCACCAGCGCAGCGGCAAGATACGCATCATCGCCACCGGCGGATCCAAACGTGCGTCCGTGCTGCCCGAGGTGCCGACCGTCAACGAATCCGGCGTGCCCGGCTACGAGGCCAATAACTGGTGGGGCGTGATGGCGCCCGCAGGCACGCCCGATGCCGTGGTGCGCAAGCTCAATACCGAATCCAACGCCATCATGGCGCTGCCCGACACCCGGAAACGACTCACTGCGGAAGGCGCGGAATCACTCAATGTCACGCCCGATCAATT
>CAMDDY010000513.1 GCA_945893125.1 Bordetella parapertussis | reverse complement strand
CGCAATCTGATACCGTTCGTCTTGGGTGAGGTGTGTGTAGTTCATTCTTGGCAACTTTAACTTGGTGGTCGAGGGGCTCGGATGCTATCGCACCTCGCCCACCCAACCTATTAATCAGAGTTGCACTTCGAATTTGAACTCGCGAGGTTATGCACTCTAAGACAATTTCGTCTCAAGCGCTGCTCCTGTCTCGCAAGAGAGGAGTAGGTTTATGCTTAACGAAATTGCTTTGTTTCGAGGTTGGCTGTTCCTGTTTTTCACCGTGACCGCCATAGCGGGCTGCGGCGACGCGGCGACCTACCCTGCCAGTGGCGCCGATCCCGCATTAAATGCGCAGACGGCAAGTGGCGCGGCGGTTCTACGTGGGAGGGAAGACCCGCGGCGCAAACGGCGGTGGGTGCTGGCGCTCGACGAGATTCGGGTTTACGACACGGCGGTAAAGCCCCTGCGGTTAATCCGCAAAATTGCGCTGCCCCGGTGGTCCGTCATCAGCTTTCGCTACGTCTGTATGCCCGATATGGTGCTGGATAATGCGGGATCAGCTTTTATTTCCAGCAATGCCGAAGCGAGATTGTTGCGCATAGACGCGGACAGTTTTGCTTTGCGGGATTACGACATCCACTTCCCCGCCTATGTGGCCCGGGACAGTGGATTTGGCGCGCTGGCGTTTGCTCCAAATGGCACGTTGCTGGCGCGGACGGCGATGGATGGTTTGCTGTGGAAAATTGACATCAGCACGGCAACTGCCATCATGATCGCGAACAGTCCGAAAACGCCATCGGATGCATGTTCCATTACGTCGCAGCATCTCAACCATTTTGCAAGGAATCCGCATCGATGATTGCTATCGCCACCACAACATTGCTGTCGCACGCGCCAATGCGCTAGGAGACAACGTGCCGCTCTACTACACGCCGCATGGCAAACGGAATACGCTGAGGTATGTCGATGCGCCTGCCGCCCTCAATTCCACGCCCCGGCATTCGGTAATGAAAGGGATGTCTATATGAGCATGCTCCAAGAGTACTATCTGCAACCCAGTGCACCCGACCCTGTTCTGCCCGAGGCTGAGGTGTTGCGCTGCGTGCGCCGTTTCGTGCCATCTGCAAAAGGCCTGACGTGCGTTGATGAGTCAGGTGGTGAGGCGCGAACCTACATCGTGGATGAAGTCATCGTGCTCAAGGTGCAGCGGCCGCAACAAGTGCGCGTCGGCACCAGCTTGGCCCGCGAGGTGTTTTTTCTCAACCAACTGGCCGCCGTCGCGCCGGACCTGCCTGTGCCGCGCGTACTCGGTTACAGCCGCGAGACCCATTTATTGGAGTACAACATCCAGACCCGGATGCCAGGGGTGGCCTACGCCACCACCAGCCTTACGCCTGAAGCGCGCCACGATGTCATCTTCAGCGTGGGGCTGCTGCTGCGCCGCCTCCATGCCATCCCGCAGCAGTCAATTCACGACAGCGCTCACTTACCCACGGACCGCACCCCCGCGGACTTCCAGAGGCGCCTGTCCGAATACTTCGACGTAGTGACCCGGCGACTTGAAGCGCATGGGCGGGCGTGGCCGCTGGAGACCCCATTCGAAACGGTGCGAGAACGCACGTTGGCGGCCTTGCCGCAATCGCAGGAGTTCCGGGCTTTGCACTCCAACCCCGGTCCACCTCACACCTTTGTTGACCCGAACTCCGGGCGGTTCCAAGGCTTGATAGATTTTGGCGACGCATACATCAGCCATCCCGCTTTGGATGTGTGGCGCTGGCGCTGGCCTACCGAACGCGCCGCCGTGCTGGCCGGCTACACCGCCGACGCGCCGGTGAGCGATGACTTTATGCGGACATGGAAAGCCGTCACGGTTGCCGCCTCCGCCATCCTTGTGGCATTTTTCCCGGATCGTGAGGACGAAGCGACCAGGGATTTGCGACAGGCCTTGGGTGACTTGTGATCAAATTTACAGGAGCAGCCATGACAGAAAAAATAAATTTCGACAACGAAAAGACGGGTAGCCTGCCAGCAGGATGGAACGCCGGCGTTACCGGCGCTGGCTCGCACCGATGGACAGTGGAAGCCGATGCCACCGCGCCCAGCAAACCCAACGTACTCAAGCAATCGGGCAGCGGGGCTTTTCCCTGGTGTGTAAAGCCGGACGTGTCGTTCACCGACGGCGCGGTCGAGGTCAAGTTCAAAGCGCTATCCGGCAACAAAGATCAAGCGGGCGGCGTGGTGTGGCGCGTGAAGGACGGCGACAACTATTACGTTGCACGCGCCAATGCGCTTGAAGACAACGTGTCGCTCTATTACACGCAAAATGGCCGTCGCAACACCCTGAAGTATGTCGATGCGCCGGTGCCACGTGATACGTGGCACATGCTGCGCGTGGTGTTCTCCGGTCAAAAAATCCGCGTGATTTTCAACGGCAAGACCTACATCGAAATGGACGACGATCATATCGCCGGCGCGGGCGCGGTCGGCGTGTGGACCAAGGCGGACAGCGTCACGCTGTTCGACGATTTCAACTACGGCGCTGCGGCACCGTAGCACGTAGGATGGGTACTGGCCAATGGCCGTAACCCATCACAACGCAAATTCCGGCGAATGGCAAATTTGCGCTATCGAAGTTCCTGCTGCCCGAACGCCTGCGTGGGGATGTCTTTGTGATGGGTTTCACCCATCCTACGTCCTTGTTCTGGCAGAATCCAAGATTCACTAGAACCTCGATCACATGAACTATCTCTGGAAACTGCGCGCGTATTTCCGCCAAGTCGCGGGCCAGTTGGTGATCGGCTCGCTGGCCGGCATCGTGATGAACACGGCGGTGATTCTGCCGGCTATCCTGCTGGGTAACGCAATCGACAAGGCGTTAGCACTTGAGCGCGGCACGGCCACACCGGACGACGTGACGGTTGCGGCTCTGCTGTTGGTGGCAGGTACGCTGCTGACGGAGGGGCCGCGCGTGTTAAAGCGCTGGTGGCTGATCACCGCCAACGTGCGCATGCGCGCCAATCTGCGCGCCGATGCCTTGCGCGGCGCTCTGTCGCGCCCGCTCGCCGATTTGCACAAGACTTCCATCGGCGACCAGATGGCACGCATTATCGGCGACGTGGATGTGCTCGGTGTCGGCCTGCGCGAGTTCACCATCGAAACCTGGGATACCGTTCTTTTTTCAATTTCGTTCGTGGTGGCGATGCTGGTCATCGACGCACAACTGACGCTGATGGCGCTGGCGCCGGCGCCGCTGGCGATGATCATCGCTCATGCATCGGGCCGCTGGGTGAAGGCGCGCACCACCCGCGCGCGTGAAGCGAACGCCGCGCTGACCGCGAATATTCAGGAGCTGCTGTCCGGCTTTCGTGTGCTGCGTTTCTTCGGTCGCGGTACGGCGGCGACCGGCGTGATCGAGACCTACTCGCGCACCTACGCCGAACGCAATCTTGCCGCGGCGCGCCTGCGCCTGGGCCTGCCGCCGCTCTACAGCACGCTGATGATGTCCGGCATTTTGCTGGTGATCTGGCAGGGCGGCGAGCGCGTGGTGAGCGGCGCGATGAGCGTGGGCGTTTTTGTCGGATATCTGGCGCTGTTCATACGCTTCGTCGAGCGCGGCTTTCGTATTCCGCAGATGGTTAATTCGATCCAGAGCGGTGGTGCAGCCTATGCGCGGCTGGAATCCATGCTGGCGCCGGCATTAACGGTGACTGCTGAGCCTCGATTCGCATCGTTTCAACACGGCCACATCGCCGGCATCGGGCAAGTGCAGGCAGCCGATACGCACACCCGATCCGGTGCGCTGGGTGTCTCATTAAGTCACATGACCTTTACCTATCCGGGGGCGACACGGCCAGCGCTCGCCGATCTGTCGCTGGAGATCGCGCCGGGCAATCTGGTCGC
>CAMDDY010000512.1 GCA_945893125.1 Bordetella parapertussis | reverse complement strand
GCCATCTGATCCAGCGGCAACGTCTTGTGCGCAAGTTGCGCTTTGAGGTCTTCGCACAAATCCACCGTTCGCGGCGCAATGTGCGCGGGATCGACGCCGATGTTTTTTTCGGTGGTGCGAAACGTGCCTGCCCACTTCCAGGTTTCATCGAACATGCGCTGATGCAGCCGGCGCACGAAGGCGAGCGAGAGCATGTCCCGGAGCCGCGCACCGCGCAACCATTGTTCGGCCTTGAGCACGTTGCGCGATTCCCACACATTCAACTCGCCACGCGTCGCAATGTGCGTGGGCATCAGGCCGTCGAGTTCCTCGGCGTCGAGTGGCGTGGCGCCGTCGGGGTAATCGAGATTCAGCGCCACAGTTTGCGCGGACTGCCGCGCAACAGCTCGTTGGCGAGCTCGGTCCGCTGGCGCTGGGTCTCCGCGTCGCTCACCCCCTGATCTTCCAGTTTCATGGAGTGCGCCACGGGCCGGATCATTGCATCGGCAAGCGCCAGCGCGCGCTCGCGTCGCATCTGCGCCAGCGGCTTGTTCGGTACCACGGCGTAGACCACGCGGCAGTCGAGTGCTTCGGCAACGCGCCTGAGACTTTGGAGCGTGATTTTCCCTTCTGCTTCGCTGCGTTCGAAGTTCGCGATGCCCTGTTGCGTTGCGTCGATGCGGCTGCCGAGGTGCGCGCTGCTGATGCCCAAGGCAGTACGAATGGCGCGCAGCCAGCCGCCACGCGGCGGCTCGCGATCGGTGATTTCGCGCCACGGGGCCAAGCGGTTGTCCAATTGGCTCAACAGGAGATTTGAAAGGATTTTAGGCATAAATAAACATGTTATAAATAGTATTATACATATATTTTAACTATGTATACATAGTATTTTAAATATACCAATACAATTTATAACTAGTTATATTTCTCTTGCCACAAAGCAAATAGACAACATAACTATATGTTTAAAAACACTTTTATAACTACATTCTTACCTTGCGCTCACTTAATCAGCAGATTCACCAGCACCTGCCGGTAGACTTCTTTCAGTGGCTCGATTTCATCCACGCCCACGCACTCATTCAGTTTGTGGATGGTGGCGTTGGTGGGGCCGAACTCCACCACCTGCGGGCAGATGTCGGCGATGAAGCGACCGTCGGAAGTGCCGCCAGTGGTGGAAAGCTCGGTCTCCACGCCTGTCACCGACTTGATTGCCTTGGCGATGGCATCGACCAGATCACCGCGCGCGGTGAGAAACGGCCGACCATCGACGCGCCACTCCAGATCGTAATGCACGCCGTGGCGGTCGAGGATGTTGACCACGCGCGTTTGCAGTGACTCAGTGCTGCTGGCGGTGGAGTGACGGAAGTTAAACCGCACATGCGCAGCACCCGGAATCACGTTGTTCGCACCCGTGCCGGAATTGAAATTGGAAATCTGCCATGTGGTCGGCGGAAAATATTCGTTGCCGTTGTCCCATTTGGTTTGCGCGAGTTCGGCGATGGCGGAAGCGACTTCATGGATCGGATTGCGCGCCATGTGCGGATAGGCGACGTGGCCCTGTATGCCGTTCACCGTAAGCAGACCGGTGAGTGAACCGCGGCGGCCGTTCTTGATCATGTCGCCGAGTTTTTTAACCGAGGTGGGTTCGCCGACGATGCAGTAGTCAAGCTTTTCGCCGCGCGCGGCGAGTGCCTCGACCACGCGCACGGTGCCGTCGATGGCGGGGCCTTCTTCGTCGGAGGTGAACATCACCGCCAGCGAACCGGGGTGATCGGGATGCGCCTTGACGAACTCACGTATCGCCACCACAAACGCCGCGAGCGAGGTTTTCATGTCCGACGCGCCGCGCCCGTACAGCCAGCCGTCGCGGATGGTCGGCGTGAATGGGTCACTCGTCCATTTGTCAAGCGGCCCGGTGGGCACCACGTCGGTGTGGCCGGCAAAGCAGATCAGCGGCTTGGCCGTGCCGCGCCGCGCCCACAGGTTATCCACGCCGCCCATGCTGATTTTTTCGCATTTGAAGCCGAGCGGTTCTAGGATCGCAATCAGCAATTCGAGGCAGCCTGCGTCTGCCGGCGAAACCGAGTTGCGCGCGATGAGTTGTTTGGTGAGGTCCAGCGTATTGATTTCCACGGTGTCGTTCTCCTTGTTCATCACGAATGGTATCAAAGTGCGGGTAAAATCCGCACTACTCTCGCGAACCCTTTGAATGCTGCCATGCCCGCACTGTTGATTTCGCACGCCTGCCAGGCGATGTTCGGCGCCGAATTGGCGGCCGTCATCGTGCGTCTGAAGCTGTCACTCGACGTGCTGGTGCTGCCGGCCGACAAAGACGCGCGGCCCAGCGAAGCCGAACTCGCGCGTATCGAGGTGGCGTTTTTTTCGCAGGATAATTTTCCGGATTACTCGCGGCAGTTTTTTTCCGCCGCGCGCAAAGCCCCCAATCTGAAATGGCTGCATGCGTTCAACGTCGGCGTCGATCACCCGATTTACACCGAGATGCTCGAACGCGGCGTGCGCATCACCACGTCCGCCGGCACTACCGCCGAGCCGATTGCACAAACCGCGCTCACCGGCATGTTGATGCTGTCGCGCGGCTTTCCACATTGGTTGAAAGCGCAGCGCGAGCATCGCTGGGATCCGGTGCGCCTGCAACAATCGCCGCGTAATTTGCCGGGGCAGACGGTGCTGGTGGTTGGAATGGGCGGCATCGGCGCGGCGTTTGCGCGCCTTGCGCGTGCGTTGGGCATGCGCGTGATCGGCGTGCGTCGCGGCGCGCGCAAGGCCGATGATCCGGTGGATGAAATGCACACGCCCGATCAACTCGATGCGTTGTTGCCGCGCGCCGATTGGTTAATGCTCGCTTGTCCGCTGACGGTGGAGACGCGCAAATTGATCACCGCCCAGCGCCTCGCGTTGTTGCCCGAAGGCGCACACATCATCAATATCGCGCGCGGCGAAGTGATCGACGAAGCCGCGATGACTACCGCACTGCAAAGCGGCCACATCGCCGGCGCGTATCTCGATGTGTTCGAGCAGGAGCCGCTGCCCGTCACGTCACCGTTGTGGGACATGCCCAATGTGCTGGTCACGCCGCACAATTCCACCAACTCGCGCGGCAACGAGCGGCGCGTGTTCGAGTGCTTTGTGGCCATCCTCGAACAGTGGAAAAACAACACGCCACTGACCAATGAAGTATTTCGTACGGGAGTTAAATAATGATTTTAAAACAACTACTTACATTGGCTCTCGCGTTGGGCGCCGCCGCTTTGCAAGCCCAATCCTACCCCGCGAAATCCGTGCGCATCATCGTGCCCTTCGCCGCCGGCGGCAACACCGATTTCACCGCGCGCACCATTGCCGCCAAACTCACCGAAGCGTTGGGGCAGCAATTTGTGGTGGATAACCGCCCCGGCGGCTCCACCAACATCGGCTCCGACATGATCGTCAAGGCCGCGCCCGATGGCTACAACATACTGCTCGGCGGTGCGGCCAACGCCATCAACGTCGCCGCACTCGCCAAAGTGCCGTTTGATTTGCAGCGCGATTTAGCACCAATCATCCTGTGCGTGAAGGGCGCGAACGTGCTGTCGATTCATCCGTCGCTACCGGCGAAAAACCTCAAAGAACTGATCGCGCTGGCGAAAGCCAAGCCGGGACAGCTTAACTATGGCACTGCGGGTGTGGCCAGTTCAAACCACATGGCCGGAGAACTGTTTACGCACATGGCCGCCATCAAACTCAATCACGTGCCGTACAAAGGCAACGCACCAGCGCTGACGGATCTCATCGGCGGCCATGTCGAAATGATCATCAGCGGCGTGCCCGCGCTGATCCCGCATATTAAAAGCGGGCGCGGACGCTCGGTGGCCATCGGCAGCCCCCAGCGTTTTGCGGCGA
>CAMDDY010000511.1 GCA_945893125.1 Bordetella parapertussis | reverse complement strand
TGCATGTGCGCGTGCTGCTGTCGAAATATCGCGCTTACACGCCGTGCGAAACCTGCGGCGGCGCGCGGTTGAAAACCGAGGCGCTGTCGTGGCGCTTGGGCAACGATGCCACGAAGGAACAGCACCTTCTGCCGCGCGGTGTGAAGTTTGATGCGGCCAAACTCGCGCAACTGCCGGGCCTGACCGTACATGACCTGATGCTGCTGCCGCTCGACACCGTGCGCGCGCGCATGCAACAACTCTCGCTGCCGAAAATGGCCGACGACGCCACCACCATGCTGGTGAAGGAAATCCGCACGCGGCTCGATTACCTTGCCGATGTGGGCCTCGGCTATCTCACGCTCGACCGGCAATCGCGCACGCTGTCCGGCGGTGAGGTACAGCGTATCAATCTCACCACCGCGCTCGGCACCTCGCTCACCAACACGTTGTTCGTGCTGGATGAACCGTCAATAGGTTTGCATCCGCGCGACATGGGCCGCGTGATCGGTGTGATGCACAAGCTGCGCGACGCGGGCAACTCGCTGGTGGTGGTGGAGCACGATCCGCAAGTGATGCTGGCGGCCGATCGCATCCTCGACATGGGGCCGGGGCCGGGCGAACGCGGCGGTGAAATCGTTTATTTTGGCGACGCAAAAACCCTTTTAAAAACCTCACTTGGCAAAACCGCTTCGAGAACAGGACAATATCTCGCGGGCGCTCTGCGCGCGGACAGTGGCGTGCGCGGCGTGACGCCCGATGCGCGCGGGCGCAAGCTCACACTGCGCGGCGCGAGCGAGCACAACCTGAAAAATATCGACGTCGAGATTCCGCTCAGCCACCTCACCTGCATCACCGGCGTCTCCGGTTCCGGCAAATCAACACTGGTGCAGGATGTGCTGTACGCCGCGCTGCTCAAGATCAAAGGCAAGCCCACCGAAACACCGGGCGCACATCGCGCTTTAGACGGACACGAACTCATCGGCGACGTGGTGATGGTCGATCAATCGGCCATAGGCCGCACCACGCGCTCCAACCCGGCGAGCTACGTTGGTGCGTTTGATGCGATCCGCGATCTCTACACCAAGGCGCCGCTCGCGCGCGAGCGCAGTTACACGGCAGGCACCTTCAGCTTCAACTCCGGCAACGGGCGCTGCCCGGCATGCGGCGGCAACGGCTTCGAGCATGTTGAAATGCAATTTCTGTCGGACGTGTATTTGCGCTGCGCCGATTGTGATGGCCGGCGTTACCGCCCGGAGATTCTGGAAATCCATATAGAGGGCAAATCGATAGCCGACGTGCTCGACATGACGGTGAGCGAAGCATTGATGTTCTTCGCCACCGAGCCGAAAGTGTGCGCCGCACTACGCCCGCTGGCGGATGTCGGCCTCGAATACCTTCGTCTCGGCCAACCGGTGCCCACGCTGTCAGGCGGAGAAGCGCAACGCTTGAAGCTGGCAGGGCACCTGACCGAAGCCACTCACTCAACACTCAACTCTAAACACTCAGGACTATTCTTATTCGACGAACCCACGACCGGCTTGCACTTCGAGGACATCGCCAAACTGCTGCGCGCCTTCCGCGAACTGATCGCGGCTGGCAATACGCTGGTGGTGATCGAACACAACCTTGATGTAATCCGCGCGGCGGACTGGATTATTGATCTGGGGCCGGAAGGCGGTGACGCGGGCGGGGAGATTGTTTGCGTGGGCACGCCGGATGCGGTGATGGCGCATGCGGGGTCGCATACGGGCAAGGCGCTACGCGAGTACGGGCAGTCACCAGCCCCAGCAATGGCGACTTCACACCTCACTAATCACTCAACACTCACCACTCAACACTGCATATCCATCCACCACGCCCGCGAACACAATCTGAAGAATATCGACGTAGACATTCCGCGCGGCAAATTCACCGTGGTTACCGGCGTTTCCGGCTCCGGCAAATCCACGCTCGCCTTCGACATTCTGTTTGCGGAAGGGCAGCGCCGTTACCTCGAATCGCTCAACGCTTATGCGCGCCAGTTCGTGCAGGGCGCGTCGCGTCCCGACGTGGACAGAATCTCCGGCATTCCGCCCACAGTCGCCATTGAGCAACGCACCAGCCGCGGCGGACGCAAAAGCACCGTTGCCACGCTCACCGAGATTTATCATTTTCTGCGCCTGCTCTACGTCAAACTCGGCACGCAGTATTGCCCTGACTGCGATGTGGCGATTGAGCCGCAAAGCGCCGAAGCCATTGTCGCCAGCATCATGCGCCATTCGCGCGGCGATAGAGTCGGCCTGCTCGCGCCGCTGGTGGTCAACCGCAAGGGCTACTACACCGATCTGGCCAAGTGGGCGGCGGGCAAAGGCCACACGCACTTACGCGTGGATGGCGAGTTTCTGCCGACGGGGCAATGGCCACGCCTTGCCCGCTTCAGTGAACACACCATCGAACTGCCGGTGGCCGACATTCGCGTATTGCCGGAAAACGAACGTCAGTTGCGCGAGGGCGTGGCGCAGGCGCTGGAACACGGCAAAGGCATTGTGCATGTGGTCGGCAAACTCGACTCGCTCGCGCGCGCCATCCACAAGCACGATAAGCACATGCCGCAGTTGCCACAAACCGCCTACTCCGCCAATCGCGCCTGCCCGTCGTGCGCCCGCAGTTTTGCCGAACTGGACCCGCGTTTGTTTTCGTTCAACTCGCGCCACGGCTGGTGTCCCGCGTGTTTCGGCACGGGCCTCAAACTCGCGGGCTTTGACTGGGACGCCGAGCGCGACAAAAGCGGCACCGAAGAACATGTGCTCGATTCGTGGATTGAGTGGCTCGCGATTGAAGAACCCTGCCCCGCGTGCGATGGACACCGGCTCAATCGTGATGCGCTGGCGGTGCGGCTGAATGGCCTATCGATTGCGCAGCTTACCGCGCTGCCGGTAACGAAAGTCGCCGCCGCCTTCGGCAAATGGTCGCTCAAAGGCCGCGCCGCCGAAATCGCGCGTGACGTGCTGGCCGAAATCCGCACTCGCCTCACGTTTCTCGATGAAGTCGGCCTCGGCTATCTCGCGCTGGATCGTGCCGCGCCCACGCTCTCCGGCGGCGAGGCGCAGCGCATCCGGCTCGCCGCGCAGCTCGGCTCCAATCTGCGCGGTGTGTGCTACATCCTCGACGAGCCGACCATCGGCCTGCATCCGCGCGACAATCAAATCCTGCTCGATACGCTGCAAAAACTCGAAGCCAAGGGCAACACGCTGGTGGTGGTGGAGCACGATGAAGACACCATCCGCCGCGCCGCGCACGTGATTGATCTCGGCCCCGGCGCGGGCAAGGTGGGCGGCGAAGTCATCGGGGTCGGCACGGCGGACGACCTGATGCGCAACCCGCAATCGATCACCGGGCGATTTTTATCGCAGCCGCTGTTGCATCCGCTGCACCCGCCGCGCACGGTCAATCGCAACACGCCCGCGATACAAATTCACGGCGCAACGCTGCATAACCTGAAAAAGATCAACGTGCGTATACCGCTGGCGCGTTTTACCGCGATCACCGGCGTGTCGGGGTCGGGCAAATCGACGCTCGCGCGCGACGTGCTGCATGCACAACTCGCACATTTAGTGAGTAAAACTCGTTTTACAAAATCATTAACAAAAACAAATACTTATAAAGCATTAACGAATTGGCAATCCGTAGGCCGCGTGCTCGAAGTCGATCAAACCCCCATCGGTAAAACACCGCGCTCCTGCCCCGCCACCTACGTCGGATTCTGGGACGCGATCCGCCGCCTGTTCGCGGAAGTGCCCGAGGCGCGCATGCGCGGCTACAGCGCTAGCCGCTTTTCGTTCAACACCAGCGGCGGGCGCTGCGAAACCTGCGAAGGCCAAGGCATGCGCAAAATCGAAATGAGTTTCCTGCCCGACGTGCGCGTGGC
>CAMDDY010000510.1 GCA_945893125.1 Bordetella parapertussis | reverse complement strand
GGGTTTGGCGGGGTAGGGTTGTGCTTGGGCGAGTGCCGACGCCAGAAACGTAAGTAGCAACCATGCAGGCCGTAGGATGGATGAGACCCATCGCAGCAGGCGCCGGCGTTTGTGATGGGTTTCACCTATACTGCGAATTTCCTGGTGTGACGGGCGCGTCACGCTATTCGGGCTTTAATCCGGCGATCTTGGCGATTTTCGCCCACTTGACGATTTCGGATTCGATGAACTTTCCCCATTCTTCGGGCGTGCTGCCGATGGATTCGGAACCCATCTGATTCATCTTTGCCTTGAAATCGGCGTGCTGCACGATACGCACCACGTCCTTATTCACCTTGTCGATGATGGCACGTGGCAATTTGGCCGGGCCGAACATGCCGGTCCAGATCGACGCCTGATAACCCGGCACGCCGGATTCCGCGACGGTCGGAATGTCGGGCAGGGTGGCGGAGCGTTTCGAATCGCCGATGGCCAGCGCGCGCAAGCGGCCGCTTTTTACCTGCGGAATGGCGCCCACCGCGCCGACGATGCCCATCTGCACTTGTCCGCCGAGCAGATCGTTCATCATCGGCCCCGTGCCCTTGTACGGGATGTGCTGCACCTGGGCGCCGCTCATCGACTTGAACAACTCCATCGGCAGTGCGGTGGCGTTGGAACTGGAACCATAGTTGTACTTGGACGGGTTGGCTTTGAGCAGTGCGATGAGTTCCTTCACGCTGGTGGCGGGCACCGATTGATGCGTCACCAGCAGCAGTTGTTGCACGGCGGTTTGCGTGATCGGCGCAAAATCTTTTAGCGTGTCGTACGGCAGGCTTTTACGCAGCGCCGGATTGATGGCGTGGCTGCTCGATACCAATATCAGTGTGTAGCCATCGGGCGTGGCCTTTGCCACGGTTTCACTGCCGACGATGCCATCGACCGCCGGGCGATTGTCGACCACCACCGACTGCCCCAGCGTTTCGCTGAGGCGTTGCGCGACCATGCGTGCCAGCGTGTCGGTGCCGCCGCCAGCCGCGAACGGCACAATCAGGCGTACCGGCTTGGTCGGGTAGCCCTGACCTGATTGCGCAGCCGCTGTCATCGCGCCCAGCGGCAGCAACATTGCTGTAGGGAGTAATCGTAAGTATATGTTTTTATTCATTATTCTATCTCGGCATAACAGGGCTATTGCCCCGCCAGCAGTTGCCCCAATTCACGCGCGGAAAATTTCTCGATGTCGAGCACAGCATCGCGTATGCGTTCGGCGCGTGGGCGCGAGATCGCCATCTCGGCATTCTCCATGAACTTGGCGGCGATCTCTTCGCCGGTGAGCGCGCGTTCGCCGGCGCCGCGGTTGATTTTTTCCATATGCACGAATTCCTTGCCGTCGCGGGTGGTGACCACTACGCCGCCGGAGAAATATTTCGGGTATAGCGAGTCCGCATCGGTATCGTGCGACACCTTTTGCGCCAGCGCGAGTATCTCCTTGTCGTTCAACGCGTCGGCTTCGAGCTCGGCAAAACCGAATTTGCCGCGCACCAAACACGCCGCCACCACGTATTGCACGCTGAATTTCGCCATGTAATCCGACACGGGCTTCCTGCGCATTTCGGCCGGCTCGCACACGTAATGGAAAGTATCGGGATGCAGCAGCGCGCGCACGTTGACGATATCCGCCGGCTGCACGTTGTGCTTGCGGCGGATCGCCAGCGCGGCGTCCGAGCAGGCGTGCAGCAAGTGGCAAATCGGATACGGCTTGATCGCGACTTCATCGAGATACCATTTGTCGCCGAGCGTGGCCGTCATCGCGGGCAGATCCACTTCGGCGAGTTTGCCGCCGGTGTGCGACTGGAACAAGCCGTCCGGCCCTTCGTAAATGCGCCGCGTGCCGACGAAGCCGCCGCGCGCGAGCGATGCCGCAGTGATGCCGCCGACGCCGGCCCAGCCTGGATGCATGCGTTTATTCCATGCGCCGTCGGCGCGATGTTCCGATACGGCGGACGAGGTGCTACCCGCCAAGCCCTGTGCGAGTGTGAGCTTTTGCGCATTGAGGTTGAACAGTTTGCCTGCCGCGAGCGCGCAGCCAAAGTGTCCGGCGATGCCGGTGGTGTGATAACCGCGGATGTGCATCAGGCCGTGTGCCGCGACGCCGACGCGCGTGGCGATTTCCACGCCCAGTGCGTAGGCGGTGAGCAGATCCTTGCCGGAGGCATCGACATGTTCGCCCACGCCGAGTGAACACGGAAACGCGCTGCCGCTGGGATGCACGATGGCGCCGGGATGCGTGTCGTCGTAATCGAGGCCGTGCGCGAGGATGCCGTTCAACAACACCGCATCACGCAGCGGCAATTTGACGCCCATGCCGATGACGGAATTTTTGCCGCCCTCGGCAATGCCCAGCAACCCGGACAACGCATGCTGCGCAAAATCAAAACGCGTCGCGGCAATCGTTGTGCCGACGACATCGAGCACATGATACTTGGCGTTTTCGCGCGTGGCCTTCGGTATCGATTTGTACGTCAGGTTGGCGGCAAACTCGGCGATGAGTTGCGAGATGGATTGCGTTGGCGCAGGCGCAGCGGTGGCGACGTGCAGGGGTTGAACGCTCATGATGTTTCTCCGGGCATTAAAGTAATTTAACTATTTGTTTTTAAAGGATTATTGATAATAACGACAAAGCGAAGTCATTGGTTGAACCAGGCAACAGGATTATAATGCGTACCTTCCGTTCGTAAACGCAGGAGTCAGCAAAATGGACATGCCGGAGAAAGAAGCGGGCACCGGCCAGCAAAGCATTTTCAAGGTCGTCGATTGCGACGTGCATCCGTACGTGAAAGACGGCATCAGCAGTGTATTCCCCTACATGCCCGACGCGTGGAAGCAGCGCTTCATACGCAAGCGCGCGACGGTGGGGGCGGAAGCGC
Source organism: Bordetella parapertussis (assembly GCA_945893125.1). Lineage (GTDB taxonomy): Bacteria > Pseudomonadota > Gammaproteobacteria > Burkholderiales > SG8-41 > UBA5216. The sequence continues at coordinate 988 of CAMDDY010000510.1, read as the reverse complement.
GTTCGCTCAAGTATCTGCATCCGAATGGCCAGGTGAATCGCGAAGATGCACGCCCGCCGTGCGGCGGCGTGTCCGGTTCTGATCCGCATTTTCTGGTGCAGGATTTGCTGGTTAAAAACAAAATCGAACACGCGGTGCTGAACTGCCTGCAAACCGGCGCGCTGTGCAGCACGCTGGCGGGCACCGATGAATCGATCGTGTTGTGTTCGGCGTTTAACGACTATCTGATCGACCAGTGGTTGCCGGTTGATAACCGCTTGAAGTTTGCGATGTCCGTGCCGTCGCAAGACCCGCAGGCCAGCGCTGCGGAAATCCGTCGCATCGGCAAGCACCCGCAGATTGTTGCGGTGTCGCTGCCGCTGATAAATATTTTGATGGGCAATCGTTACTGGTGGCCGGTATACGCGGCAGCGCAGGAGATGCAGTTGCCGATTTTGGTGCATGTCACCGGGCCGGACAGTATTTTCCAGGGGCCACCGATGTCGGCCGGCGGCATCCCGGATTCGTATGTGGAGCGTTACGTCACGCTGAATCAGGCGGGTGAGTCGAGTGTCAACAGCCTGGTGTTTAGCGGCGTGTTCGAGAAGTTTCCCGGCTTGAAAGTGATTTTTGTCGAGTATGGATTCTTGTGGCTGCTGCCGCTGTTGTGGCGCATGGATCGCACCTGGCGGCAACTGCGTCACGAAGTGCCGTGGGTGAAAAAGTCCCCGGTGGAGTATGTGCATAAACACATCCGTTTTAGCACACAGCCGATTGATGAACCGGAAGACCCCAAAGACCTCGATAAACTGATCGAGATCATGGGCTACGACCAGCTTTGCTTTAGCACCGATTACCCGCACTGGGATAACGACATGCCGGGACAATCGCTGCGCGGATTGCCGAAGGCGGAGCGGGAGAAGATATTTTGGGACAACGCGCTGACGACGTTTCGTATGCGCTAGCGCGACGGAGTATCAGATAACCAAAGAAACCCCTTCCCCCTCGA
>CAMDDY010000509.1 GCA_945893125.1 Bordetella parapertussis | reverse complement strand
TCAACCATCGCCCCAGAAAATGCCTCGGCTTCAAAACACCCCACGAAGTCTTCTGGAAGAAGCTACACTCGCATCATAACGCGGTTGCACTTCAGACTTGAATCCGCCGATGCGTTGGAAATCGGACGCGCGATAGAGCGGCGCGCCTTTCAACGCAAACGTTGTGCGGCTACTTCCAATAACGAGCCCGTTTCCCAAAAGAGCGGTCTCGCAGATTCATCCTCGCTGATAGCAGCGTTACAACGCGCGTTCAACCAAGATCCCGATTTCTACGCTGCAGCCGAGCATGTTTCGACTTCGCTGCGCTACGCTCAACACGAACGGTCGTGAGGGTGTTGATTGAGGGAATAGTGTAAGCATTTGTTTTTAAACAATATTTAATCATTTCCCTATAACTCGCGCTTGACTGTCTGATGGGCCAAGCGCACATTGTCGCGTCACCCTTGGTCGGTACTTACATGGAGAGCGCATGGCGAAATTTCCGTACACGATTTTTGGGGTCGCATTGCTGGCGTTTGCCAGCCATGCCCCGGGGCAGAATTATCCGACCAAGCCGCTGCGCATCGTCGTGCCCTTTTCCGCCGGTAGCGGCGCTGATGCCAATCCGCGTTTTTACGGCGAACTGGTATCTAAACTGTGGGGGCAAAGCGTGGTGGTGGATAACCGACCCGGCGGCAGCGGCATCATCGCGGTGCAGACGGTGAAGGGCGCGGCGGCGGACGGTTACACGCTGCTCACCGGCACCACCTCAACCATCGGTGTCAATCCAGTGGTGATGAAGGATTTGCCTTACGACCCCGCCAAGGAGTTTCGCCCGGTGATTCTGTTCGGCCTGTCGCCCACTGCGTTTGTCGTGAGCGGAAGTTCTCCCGGCAAAACACTTAAGGAGTTTGCCGCAGCCACCAAAAAAGCGGGCGTGCCATTGACCGTGGGCACCTACTCGGCCGGTTACGAATTGTTGATTGCATGGTTCGGCATGGCGACCGGGCTCGCGGTCACGCCGGTGCCGTACAAGGGCAGTTCTCAGGTGATGACCGATGTGATCGGCGGTCAAATCGCGTCGGGCATGATAGATTCCGGCGGCGCGGCGCAGTTGATCCGCGAGGGCCGCATGCGCGCGCTTGCCATCACGGCTGATACGCGCCACCCAGTGCTGCCCGACGTGCCGACGATGAAGGAAAGCGGTTTTGCCGATTTTGTCAGTTACTCGTGGAGTTCGATCTTCGTGCGCAGTGAAACCCCCGACGCCATCGTCAACAAGCTGCATGACGGTTTCAAGACGGCCATGGCAAGTCCGGAAGGACGGGCGTATCAGGCATCGCGCACCGCCATTATCGTGGACTACACGCCGAATGAAATCCGCGCGTTCGTCGCCGCCGATGCCGAGCGCTATCGCAAAATCGCGCAGACGGCAGGGATCAAGCCGCGCTAACGTACCTGGCGAGCGTGGCGAGCGCGGTGTATGCTTCACTGGTACGGAATCCACAACAACGGAAAAGGGGAATGATCATGACCTTGCGACTACGTGCGGCTGCGTTCGGATTGCTGATGGGGGTTGTGTTTGCCGCGAACAGCGCGGATTTTAAATACGAGAACAAGCCGGAAAATCTCAAGGCCCTGTTCGAGCTGGTGCATCAGACCGTACACGCCAAGAAGGACAACAAGGGGGCGACTGCGCTGTTTGCGGGGATGATCCCTAATGAGGCGCGCGCGAAAGCGGCGTTCAAGGACAAGATCGCGCCCGATGTGCAGAGCGCCATACTCGATATGCACAAGAAGTTAAACTTCAAGGAAGACGGCGCGCCGAAGGTCGCGCGTCCGACCCAAACCGTGGTCAAGGTTCACGCCGCAAAGACCGAAGAAATTATTGCGTACCGCGCGGGCGGCGTGGCGCACAAGGAATTCCCCGGCGGCGCCCGGCGCGTGGCGGAGTTGGCGCTCAAGCCGGGCATGACGTTCTATGAAGTTGAATACCTCGAACCCGGCAAGGAAGCGGGCATGAAATACCACCTGATTTACTGGGACGGCAAGCGGTGGTCGATGATGGGGCCGGCGTGGCGGGTGCTTAAAGAAGACAAGAAGTAGTCATCATTCCACCTTTGCCCCCGAAGCCTTAACCGCCGCGCGCAATTTTTCGGTTTCGCTGCGGATGTGGGCGGCGAATTCCTCGGCTGTGCTGCTTTTGGCTTCGGCGCCGAGGCCGGACATTTTTTCGAGGATGTCGGGCGACTTCATCGCCTTTGCAAATTCACTATTGAGCCGCTGGATAATCGCCGCGGGTGTTTTCGCCGGCGCGAGCAGGCCGTACCAACCTGTCACTTCATAGCCCGGCACCGATTCGGCGACGGTCGGCAGATCGGGCGCTAGCGCCGTGCGAGCAAGGCTGGTGACGCCGAGCGCGCGCACGCGGCCCGCCTTGATATGCGGCATGATCATCGGCACCACCGAAATGGTCATTTGCAGTTGCCCGCTGATGGTGTCGGTGAGCGCGGGGGCGACGCCTTTGTACGGCACGTGTTCTATCGAGGTGCCGGTGATCGATTTAAAGCGTTCCGCCGCCAGATGCGGCGGCGAGCCGGAGCCGCCGGAACCGTAGCGCAGCTGCCCTGGCCTGGCTTTCAGCAGGGCGATAAATTCCTTGATATTGGTGGCGGGTACCAATGGGTTGACCACGAAAATAAACGGCGTGGAACCCAGCAGGCTGATGGGCGCAAAATCCTTGTGCAAATCAAACGGTAATTTTTCATACATCACCGAAACGATCACCACTTGCGACGTCGCCATGGTCAGCGTGTAACCATCGGGCGCGGCCTTGGCGCCGATCTCCGCGCCGATGATGCCGCTGGCGCCGGCGCGATTGTCGATCACCAGTTGCTGGCCAAATGCTTCGGTGAACTTGGGGTTGAGCAGGCGCGCGAGGATGTCCGGGCCGGAGCTCGGCGTGCTCATCACGACCACGCGCACAGGGCGCACGGGATACGGTTGTGCCACGCCTGACGCAGGCATCAAGGCGAGTGCGGCCAATGCCGCAGACAGAAAACTATCCGTCCCAAGCTTTCGCATATCCTCTCCGGAAATGACCAACGACTCATTTTGACGGGTTTCATTCGTGCGGGCAACGAGCGATCATCGCACTACTCACCGTCCATCTTGTGGTGATTGGCGTGCATGCTGGCGCGCGATTTGCCCGCGCCCTAAAATACGACTTCCTTTCCGTTCACTTCACAGAGAGTTTTCCATGCCCAAAACCACCGGCGCCAGATATTTCGCGGAAATCATCAAGGGCTACGGCATCACCCACGCGTTTTTCGTGCCGACGATATTGATGGATGCGCTGGCCGAGATGGATGAACTCGGTATTCAGAAAATTTTGACGCACGGCGAAAAAGCCGCCGCCTATATGGCCGATGGATACGCACGGGCGTCGAACAAACCCGGCGTGTGCCTGTGTCAGGACATCGGCAGCACCAATCTTGCTGCTGGCGTACGTGATGCACACATGGCGGGCTCGCCGGTGATCGCCATTTCCGGCGGCCAGAACGACATGCCGCGTTATCGCCACGCCTATCAAAATGCCGAGGATCACACCGCATGGCAGGGCGTGACCAAGGCCAACTATTCGGTGGATGCCGCCTCACGTTTTCCCGACCTGCTGCGGCAGGCGTTTCGCGATGCCACCACGGGTGCGCCCGGCCCGGTGCATCTGGAGCTGCGTGGCAATGCGGGGCAAGTGCTCGACAAGGAAGGCGATTACGATACCAGGGTCGAAGAACGTTACACGCGTTTTCCGCCGTTTCGTCCGTGCGCGGAACTCGCCGACATTCAGGCCGCACTCAAAGAATTGAAGGAAGTCGCCAAGCCCATCATCGTGGTCGGCGGCGGCGCGGTGAA
>CAMDDY010000508.1 GCA_945893125.1 Bordetella parapertussis | reverse complement strand
TCCTTCGCGTTTTTAAGCGACTCGTGATCTGCGCCGTGGTGATGCAGCGTCCATGGTGCCTTGCCTCGCAGCAACACCTGATCGATACCAAAGCCCAGCGTGCCGATGACCAGGCCTTTTGCCATCCACGGTTTGAAGTTGCGCGCGCGGTGCAGTTCGTCGTGTAGCCAACTGCCCTCGAACGCCACCGGGTAGTCGTAAAGTTCATCACCCGCGCGGCCTTTGCGCACGGCTTCAAATACCGCGTCGGCGGCCAGCATGCCGGACTTGATCGCGGCGTGGCTGCCCTTGATGCGCGAGGCGTTGAGAAAGCCCGCGTCGTCACCGATCAGGCAGCCGCCGGGAAATACCAGTTTCGGCAGCGATTGCAAACCGCCCGCGTTAATCGCGCGCGCGCCGTATGAAATGCGTTTTCCCCCTTCGAGGTAGGTGCGGATCGCCGGGTGGGTTTTGTAGCGCTGGAACTCTTCGTAAGGACTGAGATAAGGATTGGTGTAACCCAAGCCGACCACGAAGCCGATGGCGACCATATTGTTTTCAAGGTGATAGCAGAACGAGCCGCCGTAGGTATCGTTTTGCAACGGCCAGCCGGCGGTGTGTATGACCAAACCCGGCTTGTGTTTTTCCGGCTTGATTTCCCACAGTTCTTTAAGACCGATGCCGTAGAGCTGCGGCTCGACGCCGGCGCGTAATTTGTATTTTTCCTGCAACTGCTTGCCCAGGTGCCCGCGGCAACCCTCGGCGAACAGCGTGTATTTTGCGCGCAGTTCCATGCCCGGCGCGTGGGCGTCGGTGGGCTGGCCGTCCTTGCCGATACCCATGTCGCCGGTGGCGACGCCAACCACAGCGCCTTTGTCGTCAAACAAGACTTCGGCGGCGGCGAAGCCGGGGAAAATTTCCACGCCCAAACCTTCGGCCTGCTGCCCCAGCCAACGGCACACGTTGCCGAGGCTCACGACGTAGTTGCCATGATTTTGCAGGCAGCCGGGCAGCAGAAAGGTCGGCAATGACATCGACGAGGTTTCGCTCAAAAACAAAAAGCGGTCTTCGGTCACCGGCGTGTTGAGCGGCGCGTCGAGTTCTTTCCAGTTCGGCAGCAATTCATTCAGCGCGCGCGGGTCCATCACTGCGCCCGACAGAATATGCGCGCCGACCTCGGAGCCCTTTTCAATCACGCAGACGTTGATTTCGTGGTTTTGCCCGGCGGCGAGTTGCTTTAATTTAATCGCCGCCGCAAGCCCGGCAGGGCCGGCGCCTACGATGACGACATCGTACTCCATGGATTCACGTTCTGACACTTTGGACTCCCGACGAAAATATTGAATATTATAACGCCGCTGTATCACCGAGAATGCCGCGCGCGCACACGATGCCGCTGCGCACTGCTGCTTCCAGTGTCGCGGGATAATCACTCGCGGTGTAATCGCCGGCCAGCCAGAAATTCTTCAGCGGTGTTTTTTGCGCTGGACGCCGCAATCCTGGCACGGCGGAGAAGGTTGCGCGTTTTTCGCTGATGACGCGCTGCCATTTCAGCGGCGGCAAGGGGCCGAATTTCTCATGTAATTCAGTCAGAACACGCTGCGCGAGCGCGTCCTGCGTTAAATCCTGATGCGCCCCTTCGGCGCTGATCACCGCGCCCACCAATCCGCGTTGATTGCAGATCGCTTCGCGATCGAACAACCACTGCGCAAAGCCGTTGGCCAGGCCGGTCATCGGCGACGGCAAACGCACAGGGGCGTCAAATTGCAGATACACGCTGGTGATCGGCTGGTACTCCAGGGCCTGCACTGTCTTGATGGTTTCAGATAACGCGCCGATGCCGGACAGAAACGCGGCGACCTGGTGCGGCGGCAGGGCGCAAATCACGTGGCTGAATATTTTTGATTCGTCGCCTGCCGTGACCTGAAAACCATGTGTAACGGGGGTTAGTGCAGTGACGCGGCGCTGCGTGTATACGTTGCCGCCGCGAGCGCGCACATAGTCCGCGGCGGGCTCGGGAAACAGCGCGCTCAAGTCCTCTCGCGCTATCAGCAAATCACTGCCGGCGCGGTCGGCGTTCAGACCGTCGCGCAGCACATTCAGAAACAGTTGCGCGGAGGCCTTGTCCGGCGGCGTGTTGAGTGCGGACACACACAGCGGCATCCATAAGTGCTGCGTAAGCACCGGCCCCTGCGCGTGGACTTTCAGCAATGCGCTGACCGTGGTGTCACGCGGTAAACGAAAATCCGTGCCGCGTAACGCGCGCATCATGCGTGCCGCAGCCCAGCTTTCCCGCAACGGCGCGCCCTTGGCGGTGAGCAACGCCGCAGCCAGATGCAAGGGCGCGGGCAATCCCGGTGCGCGCAAATGCAGATGCTCATGCAAGTGCCAATCCAGCGGCAGACGCAACAAGGCCTGCGCCGGTGAGGGATGCACCTGTGCAATCAGGCGCAACGTTTCGCGGTAAGCGCCGATCAGTATGTGCAGGCCGTTGTCGAGCGTAACGCCGTTGATCTCGACGCGCCGTGCGCGACCGCCCAGTATCGGGCTGGCTTCATACACCGTGACGGGAACGTGTTGTTCCGCCAATGTCACGGCTGCCGCCATGCCGGCATAACCGCCACCGATGATTGCGATGTGCGTGGCGGATTCAGACACGTCTAAAATTATTATTTAAAAACAAATACTTACGATTAATCATCGATAGACTTACCGACCTGCCCACACGGCTCTGGGTACATTTACCTTGCCCTCGAAAATGCGTCGCGCGGTGCGAATCAGGGCGGCGCGGCGCAGTTGCTGTTTGCCGTCGGTGAAATCGGCGTCAAGATCAATCGCGATTTTTCCGGAGGGATGTTCGATTTCGATCATGCCCTGTGGCGCTTTCACGCAGCTGGCGATTTGTTCCGCAAGCGTGCCGGGGATGGCGCACGAGGAGGCGAGACAAACGGTGCCCGTCACCGCATGCGCTTTATGGCAGGAGTAGGGTGTGAAGAAACGCGATGAAATCGTGCCGCCACGAAGCGGCGCCGCGAGCAAACCCACCTTGGGCGTCACGGACTTTGAAACATCGCCCATGCCCATCATCGCGCCGGCCTTGATCCGTATCGCTTCCAGGCATTTGAAAAATTCCCTGTCGGCGTCAAGTTCATTGGCGGTCTCATAACCGGTTTTGCCCAACGCCTCCGCGCGCATCCATACCACCGGCATCGCAACGTCGATGCAGCTCACGTCAACGCCGTCGATCACATCCAGCGGCTTGCCGGTCGGCAGCAGTTTTTGGGTCACCGAGCCGATGGCAACGGTAAAATTAATGCCCACCGGTGCGGCCATCCCCGGCACGCCGTCTATGGATGCCGTGCCTTCATAACTGACCTCGCCACCGGGGGTTTGCACAATCGCTTCCACCATCGATTGCGTATTTACATTAAAAATGCGTACCGGCGTCTCGCCGTTCTTCGCGGGAATCAAACCTTGATCGATGGCGAACGGTCCCACGGCGACCAGCATGTTGCCGCAATTGGGCTTGGTATCGACGCGTTGCTCATTGATTTCGACTTGCGCGAACAAATAATCCACATCCACGCCGGGCCGCTGCGACTTGCTCACCATCGCCACCTTGCTCGTCACCGAATGCGCGCCGCCGATGCCATCCACCTGAATTTCGTGCGGTGAACCCATGATAGATAGCAGAACCGCATCGCGCGTGGCGGTATCAGCGGGCAGATCGGACAAATGAAAAAACGGCCCGCGCGAGGTGCCGCCGCGCATGATGACGCAGGGGATTTTGGTTTGCATGATGGCGACTCTTGAATGCAATTTTGAACGGTGGATTATAGCGTGCAACACAAAATTCGTAGGATGGGTACTGGCCGATGGCCGTAACCCATCGGCGGTTTGTCGCGATCGATGTG
>CAMDDY010000507.1 GCA_945893125.1 Bordetella parapertussis | reverse complement strand
AAGAAGGCAAGACCGATTTGCTGCATAAATTCATCAGCAAAAAGGGCCGCCCATTCTCGGCGTTTCTGGTGCGCGGCGGGGATGGCAAGGTGTCGTTTGAGTTTGCGCCGCGTGAGGCAAAAGCTGGCAGTAAGGCGGGAGCGAAGGCCCCTGCTGCCGAAGCGAAAGTAGAAGTTAAACCTGCGGCAAAGAAGAAGGCTCCTGTTAAGGCGCGCAAAGCCGCGTAGTCGAAAACAATTACAAACTGCCGCGCTTTATTGTGTCCAACCAAAAGCCATCTGAGCAAAGTGTGGACATTACGGACCCGGTGCATTGGAAAGGTCTTCTCGCAGTAGGCCTGATCGGGTTGGTGATCTCTATCTTGGTTGGTAGTATTTTCGGGATTGGCCCGGTCGATGTAATCCTGTTGAAGGAGCCCGCGTTGGCAATTTTCCAGATCGGCGATTACGTGTTCATTTGCCTCGGGTTTATTCAAGCGATTCGTTACACACTACATAGTGGCGATTAACTGCGTTTGTTTTCATTTCACTCCTGTTATACACGGTCGCGAAAATGCTCCTCATTAACAACGAAGTAGTAGCCCAAACCCTCACCATGCGCGAATGCATCGAGGCTCAGGAAGAAGCCTTTGCCGGGCTGCTCGAAGGCAAATCGATCTTCCGGCCGCGCATTGATACCTATGTGCCGTGCGACCGTGAGGACGGCTATTACCGCTTTGGCACGGTGGAGGGATCGAGCGGCGGCTATTACGCGGTGCGGCTGAAATCGGACATCGTGCATTGGCCCGTAGGCGCGGACGGCAGCGTATCGGAAAACAAGTATTGCGTGCAGCCCGGCACGTTTTGCGGATTGGTTATTTTGTACAGCGCCGGCAACGGCGAGCCGCTGGCTATCATGAACGACGGGCACTTGCAGCACATGCGCGTGGGTGGGGCTGCGGGCATCGGCACGCGGCTGCTCGCGCGCGAGGATGCTTGCGTGGTGGGCATGATCGGTTCCGGCGGCATGGCGCGCACTTTCCTTGAAGCCTATGCGGTGGTGCGCAAGCTCAAGAAAGTGAAAGTGTTCAGCCGCAACCCGGCCAACCGCGAAAAGTATGCGGCGGAGATGTCAAAACAACTGAACATTGAAGTCGTGGCCGTGGATACCGCGCGCGCGGCGGTGCGCGGCGTGGATATCCTGTCGACTTGCACCGACAGCATCAAGCCCACCATCGATCCGGCGTGGCTGGAGCCGGGCATGCATGTGGTCAACCTGAGTCCGCACGAGATTTCCGCCGACGTCGCCGTGCGTTTCGATGTGAAAGTGCAGCAAGGCAAGGAAGGTTTGCCCATCCCCGAAAGCGATATGTTCAAGCAAGGCATCGGCGGCAGCTTGGGCGCATTCGTGATGGGCACCGAGGAACAACAAAAGCGGTTGCCGCGCGCCACCAAAAATCTCAAGCTCGAAGAATGGCCGGTGTACACCGACGTGATCTCCGGCAAGGCGCCGGGACGCACGTCCCGCGATCAGATCACGCATTACCGCACTATCGGCAATTGGGGCGTGCAGTTTTCATCGGTGGGTTCTCTGGTGTATCGCAAGGCGAAGGCTGCGGGCTTGGGACACGAACTGCCGACGGAATGGTTTTTGCAGGACATCCGTAACTGATTGGCGCACGAACCCCTCGCAACGAAAAGTCGTTTAAAAACCTAATGTTATTATTGTTATGCATCAAGCCGCACGACGCGCCCCAGTGAAAAAGCTACACTGCCGACTCTACCAACGGAGAAAAGAATGAAGATCAAGCGTATTGAGCACGTCGGGGTTTTGGTCAAGGACGTGGAAAAAAGCCGCGCGTTGTGGGAGGACTGTTTCGGCATCAAGCTGGGCGGTGTGGAGACCAATCCGATCCGTCCGGTGAAGCTGGCGCTGTACCCGGTGGGTGAATCGATGGTGGAACTGATCGCCGGCACTACGCCCGAGAGCAAACACGCCAAGATGATCGCCGAAGGTAAAGGCGGCATCAATCACATTTGCTTTGAAGTCGAGAACATCGACGAAGCGCTGGCGGAATTAAAAGCCAAAGGCGTGCCGCTGCTCGATCAGGTACCGCGTCCTGGCCACGCGAACAGCCGCATCGCGTTCCTCGACCCTGCGGGCACGGAAGGGTGCCTGATTGAACTGGCTGAATTACCCGCTGAGCCGCATCACGCGTAATACGGCGGGCTGTGCGACGCGAATCGCTTATCGCTAAACGTCGAGGTTACGAACACCGAGCGCGTTACTCTCAATAAAGGCGCGGCGCGGTTCCACCGCATCACCCATCAACGTGCTGAATATCTCGTCGGCGCCGATGGCGTCTTCGATTTGCGCGCGCAGCAGGCGGCGCACTTTCGGATCCATGGTGGTTTCCCACAACTGCTCCGGGTTCATCTCGCCCAGACCTTTGTAGCGCTGCACGCTGACGCCGCGCTGCGCTTCGGTGAGTATCCAGTCAATAGCATCACGGAATTCTTTCACCGGCTGCTGGTGCTCGCCGAATTTGACGTGCGCGCCTTCGCTCAGCAGGCCCTGCAGCACGGCGGCCGTTTTTTTGATCTGCGCGTAGTCGCCGCTGTGTACAAAATCGGCATCGATGCGCGTGCGATGCTCGACGCCATGCTGGATTTTATTGATTTGAATGATGAACTGCTCTGTCTTCTCGTCGTAGGCGGCGGCTATTTTTATGTTGTCCGATTTCACCAGAGCAGCGATGGTCTTGGCGCTACGCGTGGCAGCGGCCTCGCTAGACAAGTCGAGCTCCACCGGCTGTTGCAACAACACGTGTAATACGGCCTCGTCCGCCAGCCGGCTGGCGCGATCGATGACGGCTTCAGCCAACAGATAATCCTTGGCCACCGCTTCAAGCGCTTCTTTGCTGAGCGCTTCTGCGGTTGCCGACGGATGGAGCTGCGCGCCGGCTAGCGCGAGTTTGAGCAAATACTGTTTGTGCTCGTGTTCGTCCTTGAGATAGCGCTCAGTCTTGCCGTGCTTTAGCCGGTACAACGGCGGCTGCGCGATATAGATGTGGCCGCGCTCAACCAGCTCCGGCATCTGGCGATAGAAAAATGTCAGCAGCAAGGTACGAATGTGCGCGCCGTCTACGTCGGCGTCGGTCATGATGATGATGCGGTGATAACGCAGTTTGTCGGCGTTGTATTCGTCTTTGCCGATACCGGTGCCGAGCACGCTGATCAGCGTGGTGATTTCGGTGGATGACAACAGCTTGTCGAAGCGCGCTTTTTCCACATTCAGAATTTTACCGCGCAACGGCAGGATCGCCTGGAACTTGCGATCACGGCCTTGCTTGGCGGAGCCGCCGGCGGAGTCGCCCTCGACCAGATAGATTTCGCACAACTTGGGGTCGCGCTCCTGGCAATCCGCCAGTTTTCCGGAAAGGCCGAAGGAATCAAGCACGCCTTTACGCCGCGTGAGTTCGCGTGCTTTGCGGGCCGCTTCACGCGCGCGCGCCGCGTCGACGATTTTGCCGCAGATCACTTTGGCGTCGTTGGGTTTTTCCAGCAGGAACTCCATCAGCTTGGCCGCCACCACTTCTTCCACCGCCGGACGGACTTCCGACGACACCAGTTTTTCCTTGGTCTGCGAGGAAAATTTCGGTTCCGGCACTTTCACCGACAACACGCAGGTCAAGCCTTCTTTCATGTCGTCACCAGTGGTTTCGACCTTGGCTTTTTTGGCGAGTTCGGTGTTGACGATATAGTTGTTAAGCGTGCGCGTCATCGCGCCGCGCAGGCCGGTCAAGTGTGTCCCGCCGTCGCGTTGGGGAATGTTATTGGTGAAGCACTGCATTGATTCCTGGTACGAATCATTCCATTGCATTGACACCTCAACAATGATGCCGTCTTTCTCGCCAGTAGCATGAAAA
>CAMDDY010000506.1 GCA_945893125.1 Bordetella parapertussis | reverse complement strand
AAACTCACCAACGATCAGGTGAAGGGCACGCGATTTGCGTATCAGGCGTGCCGCAACGGGCATGGCCGCATGACCACGTTTTACAATTTCCTCGCGGAAAAACAGTTTGTTCGCGAGCTGACCAAGGCCGAGCGCGCGAAACTCGCGGCCAAGGTCGAGCAGATACGCTGCTCGGGTTGCGGCGCGGCGGTGAACATCGGCAAGGTCGATGCATGTGAATACTGCCGCGCGCCGGTGTCGGTGTTTGACCGCGATGCGGCGAAAAAAGCCATCGATCACTATTTGCAGGAGCGGCAACGCCAGCCTCAACCGGCGGCGGGCGCGGGGGAGCGCCGTTACGGCGGCCGCGCGTCGGGCGATCAGTGGAGCAGCTATGACCGCGCCGACCTGGGCACTGATATTTTGTACGCGCTCGGTCGGGCCGCGATGCGCGGCGTGCCCGGCGCGGGACGCGCAGTGCCGGTGGGCGCGGCGGCGGGTTCGTCGGCCCCGGTGTTCGCGGACAGCGGCGGCGCCAATTCAGTGCTGCCGGATGCCACTGCGGCGATGTTCGGTAATGAGGGATTTTCCGCCGATGCGTTATCGTCATTGGGTTCAGGGATCACGAGTGGCGCGGGCGAAAGCGTAGGCAGCGTACTGCCCAGCGCAACTGATGCCTTGTTCGGCGCGGCATCCTCCGGGCTGGGTGATGCAGCCTCCAGTGCGGCGTCGGATCTCGGCGGCAGCGCCCTCGATGCCGTGGGCGACGTCGCCGGCAGCGTCGCCTCGTCCGCGGGCGAGGGCGTACTCGATCTGGTGAGCGATGGCATCGGCAGCCTGCTCGGCGCGTTGTTCGATTAAATCTACAGAGTAAAAATCTTATGCGCATCGAAGTCATCTGCACCGGTGATGAAGTCCTCACCGGAAAAATCGTCAATACCAATTTCAGTTTCATCACGCAAAAGCTCGAGGATTTCGGCCTGTCGGTGACGCAGGAAACCACCGTAGGCGATGATCGTGAAACGCTGCTGGCGGCGTTTCAGCGCGCGGGCGAACGCGCCGATGCGGTGATCGTCAACGGCGGCCTGGGACCAACGGTGGATGATCTGTCGCAGGAAATTGCAGCCAAGGCGGCGGGCGTCGAACTCGCGTTAAACGAAGACTGGCTCGCCACGATGGAAGCGTTTTTCACCAAGCGCAGTCGCGTGATGCCGCCCAACAACATCAAGCAGGCGATGCTGCCGGCGGGCGCGGAAGTGCTGGACAACCCGGTGGGCACGGCGTGCGGCTTCGCGGTCACCATCGGCCGCGCGCGGTTTTATTTCACCCCTGGCGTGCCGCGCGAATTGCGCCGCATGCTCGAAGATCAGATCGTGCCGCGCCTGTTGGAGAAAGCCGGCAAACAGACGGCGGTGTTTTTAAAGCGCTTTCACTCCTATGGTATCGGTGAGTCGCATGCCGACACCTTGCTCGCCGGCGTCGAAGCCCTTGCGCCCGACGGCAGCGTCAAGCTGGGGTTCAGGGCGCACTACCCGCAACTCGAAACCAAGCTTACCGTGCGCGGCATCGACATGGACGACATCCGCGCGAAGCTGGCGCCCGTCGAAGCCGAAGTGCGCAAGCGCTACGGCAATTTTATTTTGGCGGAAGACGATCACACGCTCGAAAGCGTGGTGCTGGCCGAGTTGGCAAAATGCAAGGGCACGCTTGCCATCGTCGAATCATTCACCAGCGGGCAGATAGCAGGGCGGCTGATGCATTTGCCCGGTGCTGAAAAACGCATACGGCGCGGCGTGGTCGCGCGCGACATTGAGGAAATCTGCAACGCGGTGCGGCTGATGCAGATTCCGCCGGCAATCACCAAAGAAGCGGCCGAGGCCGTGGCGCGCGCCGCACTCCATGAGACCGGCGCCACGCACGCGCTGGCGGTGCTGGTCGATCTGGATGAAGGCGCGGACCGTATTGAGTTTGCGGGCACCGTGTGTCTCGCGATTGCGTCCGCGGATCGCATGGAGTCGCGCCGCAGCCGCATCGTCGGCGGGCGCGACTGGGTGCGTTTGGGCGCGGTGGAGATGGGGCTGGATTGCCTGCGGCGTTATTTGCAGGGATTGTCCGTCAACGAGCGGATTGATTTCGAGAAGGTCGAGTAGGCGCGTAGCGCGCAGGATGTCGGTGAGCGGCGAGCGCAGCGAACCGCATCGCTCGCGCCTTACAAACTCCCCAGCACCTTGCCCCACTTCGCATCAGGCTTGTGCAACATCTGGCCACCCGCCGCATGCAGCGCCGCCCAAGTCGTCGATAAAATATTCAGCAGCACCGGCTTGCCGAACTCCGCTTCAAGCAGCGGCACGGCGTGGATCGCAAACCACAGACCGCCCGGCATCAGCAGCGCCTGCGCATCGGGCGCGTCACGCAACACCTGCGCGCCGAGTTTCAGCGCGAGATGGTGGTCTTCCAGCGCGACACTCGCCTTGTTCTGATCCAGCGAACGCCCGCGCGAGCGGCACGCCAGCACCTCAATGCCCGCGTCGGCGAGATAGCGTGTAAGCATCGCGTTCACCGCCTCTGGCCAGCGTGTGGCCAGCGCGATTTTTTTAGCACCCCAGTGATTCAGCGTCGCGATGTGCGCTTCGAGGTCGGTGTCACACGGCAGCCCGGTGCGCTTTTCGGCTTCGGCGAGAATTTCCAGCATGCGCTTGCGTCCCAGCGCGGAGGCCACCGGCACGCCGGAGAGCGAAATGCGATCCACCCTTTTCTTTGCCAGCAGATCAAAGCGATCCCACAAAGTCGGCAGGTTTTCCTCGACGGCGGCGAGACTGTACTCGCGCAGATTCAACCCCGTGGTCACCAGCATCATGCCCTCGGGCGCTACGCGATAAAACTGATACGCATCCTGATCGGTGTAGAGGTGCGGGATGACGTAGCCGAGTTGGTACCAGGGGGCGACGATGGGCATGGCGGGTCCTGTTAAATTATGTTTATAAACAAATACTTAGGTTGTCGTAGGGCGCAATACCTATTGCGCCGCATGTCTACATTGCAACACCACATTCGGCGCAATGCACTTCGCTTATTGACGCCCTACGAACCCTCGCGCAACACCACCAACGCATCCGCAGCCACCACGCCTTGCCCCTTCGCGCGCACAAACAGCGGATTCACATCAATCTCGGCAACACGATCCCGATGATCGTGGATGAGCCACGACAACCGCACCAGCACATCAACCACCGCATCCACATCCGCCGGTGGCGCGCCGCGATAGCCTTCCAGTATCTTTGCGCCCTTTAGCTCGGCGAGCATGTCGCGCGCATCTGTCGCGGTCAGCGGCGCGAAGCGGTGCGACACATCGCGCAGCACTTCGGTCAACACGCCGCCGAGACCCACCATCACATACGGGCCGAAGTGCGGATCATTCACCGCGCCGACGATCATCTCCACACCACTGGCCATCTCTTGTACCGAGATGCCGTCGATGCGTGCATTGGGTGCGTGTTTCTTTCCGCCTGTGGTGACGGCTTGCGCAGCGGCTTTGAGTTCGTCCAGCGATTTGACGTTCAACCGTACGGCGTCGGCTTCGGTTTTGTGCGGGATGTCGGCGGAGGCGAGTTTCACCGCCACCGGGAACGAGACCGGCGCGTCTTTTAACGCGAGTATGGCCTCCAAAGACAGCAACACTTCTTTGGTTGCAGGAATACCGTAGCGCGCGAGGCACTGCTTGGAGACGTGTTCCGCCAGTGCGCCGCTGCCGTTGAGTTCCAGTGTTTGTTTCGCCACGGGCCGCGCTTCGGCTTTATCGCTGCGCGACAGAAACTTCTGCCGCTTCATCGCAAAATCAGTAAACAAACCCACCGCGCGCCCAGCGTCCGCCGCGAAGCTGGGGCAGTAAATGCCGTTTTTTTCCAGCTCGTGTTTGATGTCGAGATCGAGTCC
>CAMDDY010000505.1 GCA_945893125.1 Bordetella parapertussis | reverse complement strand
ATAATGGCTTCTTCATCATGCTCGACGACGATGACCGAGTTGCCGATGTCACGCAGGCGCTTCAATGTTTCAATCAGGCGTGCGTTATCGCGCTGATGCAGTCCGATAGAGGGTTCATCGAGCACGTACATAACGCCCGTCAGGCCGGAGCCAATCTGCGAGGCGAGACGGATGCGCTGCGCCTCGCCACCCGACAGTGTGTCCGCAGCCCGATCGAGCGACAGATAGTCAAGGCCGACATTAACCAGGAACTGCAAGCGGTTGGATATTTCATGCACGATCTTGTCCGAGACGGCACGCCGTGCGCCGGTGACATCGATGGCGGCGAAAAAACTTACTGCGTGATCAAGAGATAAGCCACTGATTTCATGTATGTTTTTTCCTCCGACCGTGACGTGCCGTGCTTCGCGCCGCAGTCGTGTTCCGATGCAGTCGGGGCAGGTTTGCGTGTTCAGATATTTCGACAGCTCCTCGCGAACCAGCACCGAATCGGTTTCACGAAAGCGCCGTTCGAGGTTGGGCAACACGCCTTCGAACACATGCTCACGTACCGTTGCCTTGCCGCGTTCGCCGACATAACTGAAGGCAATTTTTTCGCTGCCGGAACCGTGGAGCACGGTGTTCTTCACTTCGTCCGTCAGTTCGTTGTAGGGCGTTTCCAGATTAAAACCGTAATGTTCCGCCAGACTTTGCAGCATGTCGTAAAAAAATTGATTGCGCCGGTCCCAACCCTTGATGGCGCCAGAGGCGAGCGACAGGTCCGGGAAGGCCACCACCCGTTTCGGATCATAAAAACTGACCGAGCCGATGCCGTCGCAGCGCGGACACGCGCCCATCGGATTGTTGAACGAGAATAAACGCGGTTCGAGTTCCGGCAGCGAATAGCTGCATACCGGGCACGCGAACTTGGCTGAAAACAGATGCTCTTTGCCACTGTCCATTTCGACGGCGAGCGCGCGGCCATCGGCATGCCGCAACGCGGTTTCAAACGATTCCGCGAGCCGTTGCTTTGCGTCTTCGCGCACTTTGAGGCGGTCGACGATCACATCAATGGTGTGTTTGAAATTCTTTTTGAGCTTGGGCAGGTTGTCGATTTCATACACCTGGCCATCGATGCGCAGGCGCACGAAACCCTGCGCGCGCAGCTCGTCGAAGAGGTCGACTTGTTCGCCCTTGCGCCCGGCAATCAACGGCGCCACGATCATCACGCGTGTATCGGCGGGCAGCGTGAGCACGTGATCCACCATCTGCGCCACGCTTTGCGCTTCAAGCCGCTTGCCGTGATCGGGGCAATGCGGATCGCCCACGCGCGCGAACAGCAGGCGCAGGTAATCGTGTATCTCGGTGATCGTGCCGACGGTGGAACGCGGGTTGTGACTGGTGGCTTTTTGCTCGATGGAAATGGCCGGCGACAGTCCGTCGATCAGATCGACATCCGGCTTTTCCATGATTTGCAGAAACTGTCGCGCGTACGCCGACAGTGATTCGACATAGCGGCGCTGGCCCTCGGCGTAGAGCGTGTCGAACGCGAGTGACGATTTTCCGGAGCCGGATAATCCGGTGATCACCACCAGCCGGTTGCGCGGCAAATCAAGGCTGATGTTCTTCAGATTGTGCGTACGCGCGCCGCGTACACGGATGGTTTCGCCCGATCTGGGCGATGTTTCCACCGACCTTCCGGAGTTGGCCGCAGCGCCCGCTTGCGGCAAGCGAATCACATTGGGACCAAGGGGAGTGCTGATAGCCAATTTGCAACCAGTCGTTAAATGTAAACCTGCTAATATACCCGCCTTTCGTTCCGTTTCCCAAGTTGTTTTTCCATGTCATCGACTAATCGCATGAGCGCGCTGGAATTGCGGGCGAGCCTCGCGCTTGCCAGCGTGTTCGGTCTGCGGCTGTTCGGCATGTTCGTGATCCTGCCGGTATTCGCGATTTATGCCGAAACCCTGCCCGGCGGCGGCAATCTCACACTGGTAGGCGTGGCCATCGGCGTGTATGGGCTTACGCAGGCGATACTGCAAATGCCGTTTGGCTGGTGGTCGGATCGTATCGGACGCAAGCCGGTGATGTATCTGGGCCTGATTCTGTTTGCCGCCGGGAGTTTTATCGCTGCCGCCGCGCCGAATATTTACATCGTGATCGTGGGGCGCATATTGCAAGGCGCCGGCGCGATTTCAGCAGCGGTGATGGCGCTTGCCGCCGATCTTACGCGCGAAGAGCATCGCACCAAATCGATGGCGATGATCGGTTCCAGCATCGGGCTGGTGTTCGCGTTGTCGTTGGCCGCAGCGCCGTGGTTGTATCAATTAATCGGCGTGCCGGGTATTTTTGCGCTGACCGGCGTGCTGGCGATAGGTGCGATGGGCGTGATCTGGCGCATCGTGCCGCCGGCGCCCGTCAATCCTCGACCGCCAACATCCAGTCTGCTGGCCGATTTCAAAAGTGTGCTGGCCGATCCGCAACTGGTACGTCTGAACTGGGGTATTTTCGCGCTGCACGCCGTGTTGATGGCGCTGTTTATCGCCATACCGTTTGCCTTGCGCGACGCGGGCATGCCATTGAATGAACACTGGAAAATTTATCTACCGGTGATGTTGTCGTCTTTCGTGCTGATGGTCCCGGCGGTCATGGGAGCGCACGATCCGCGCAAGCTGAAAGGCTGGTTCGTGGCGTCGGTAGCGGTGTTGCTGATGGTGCAAGGAATGATGCCGTGGCTTACCGGCGGGCTGTGGCCTATCACTTTGTTTTTATTATTATTTTTTACGCCATTTAATGTGCTTGAAGCGATGCTGCCATCGTTGGTATCGCGCATGGCGCCGCCCCAATTAAAGGGGGCAGCCATCGGCGTGTATAGCAGCGTGCAGTTTCTCGGCACGTTCGCGGGGGCGGCGGCCGGCGGATTTCTGTACAGCCATTGGGGCGTGCCGGGCATCGTGGCGCCCGGTGCAATCCTGCTCACAATCTGGCTTATACTCGCGCTAGGCATGCAGGTGCCGCCGTCGCGCACAAAACCCGTTGCGGATGCGTCGCAAGCCGCGGGTGCGCCGGCACGATAATTTATTCAGGAGTTCATCATGGCATCAGTCAATAGAGTCATCCTCATCGGCAACCTTGGGAAAGATCCGGAGACGCGCTATCTGCCGAGCGGCTATGCGGTTGCCAATTTCAGCATTGCCACCACCGAGAAATTCAAGGACAAAAGCGGCGCGCAGCAGGAACACACGGAGTGGCATCGCATTTCATTTTTTGGCCGGCAAGCAGAAATTGCCGGCGAATATCTGAAAAAGGGTTCGCCGGTCTACGTCGAAGGCCGCATCCGCACGCGTAAGTGGCAGGACAAGGAAGGGCAGGATCGCTTTACCACCGAGATCGTCGGTGATCGCATGCAATTGTTGGGTAGCCGTGGCGGCGGCGCCGACAATATGGCGCGCGAACCGGCTGCGGCGAGCGCCGGTGGCGGCGCGCCTGCGGGCGAGAAACGTGCCCCGGCGAAGAAGGGCGGCGGGTTTGACGAAATGGACGACGATATTCCGTTTTAGGCTGCGGCAGGTCGGCCTGTAACGGGTTGGCCGCCTGTAACGGATTGGTCATTAGCAACGCCGTTGCATGCGCGTTCAATTAAGCCGCGCGTCGTGATTTCCCTTTTTCTCGACTCCGCCGACCGGGGCACGGCTTTGCGTGCCGGGATGGCGCGCCTCAAAACAAGCGGCCGGCGGCTTTCCGCTGACCGATCCCGGTCGCACCAGTGAGCGCTAAGCGCTTGGTGTATAATAGTTTTTTTCGTTTTCGCGGGATTTTCCCGACTTTATAATTGAGTTAGTTGCCATGCCGATTTACGAATATCGATGCGATAGTTGCGGTTTTCAAAAGGAATACATCCAGCGCATGAGTGATGCGCTGTTGACGGATTGCCCGGAGTGTAA
>CAMDDY010000504.1 GCA_945893125.1 Bordetella parapertussis | reverse complement strand
TTCCCCACCTTGCCGACGATGCATTCGATTTTGCCGGGACTCATTTCGGACAACTGGTTCGGCCTGTATGTGCCTGCGGCAACGCCGCGGGCTGTCGTGACCACGCTCAATGCGGCAGTGAACAAGACGCTTCAGATGAAGGACGTGCTCGCCATTTTTGCACGTGACGCCGTGGTGGCGCGCGGAGGGACGCCAGAGCAACTCGGCGCGCATTTGAAGAGCGAGACCACGCGCTTCGCCGAGATTATCCGCAAGGGTAATATCACCATGCAGTAACGTGCCTGCACGCACCGCACAACCAGATTAACCACAGATGAACACAGATGAACACGGATAAGTTCGAGATCAAACGCATTCGCATCAGAGACCTTTTCGCTTTTGACGTTATCCGTGTTTATCTGTGTTCATCCGTGGTCCCACTGTTTTTCGCGGGTTTAACCTTCGCGCAACCGTACCCGAGTAAGCCCATCCGTCTGCTGGTGCCGTTTCCCGTCGGCGGCGGGGTGGATGGCGTGGCGCGCATTGCGTTTGCGCGCGTGGCTGAACAGATGAGCCAGCAAATCGTCATCGACAATCGCGGCGGTTCGAGCGGCATCGTGGCCACCGAACTGGCGGCGCGCGCGCCGCCGGACGGCTACACGCTTTTTTTTGGCGTGACTTCCGCGCTGACGATTTTGCCGCATTACCATCGCAAGTTACCCTATGACGCGGTGAAGGATTTTGCGCCGATCAATCTGATCGCGGCGGCGGCTTACATACTGGTGGTGCATCCGTCGGTGCCGGCGCTGTCGGTGAAGGAGCTGGTCGCGCTGGCCAAACAAAAGCCGGGCGCGCTGAATTTTTCATCGGCGGGTAACGGCACCACCTTGCATCTCACCGCCGAGTTGTTCAAGAGTATGGCCGGTATCGACATCGTGCATGTGCCGTACAAGGGCGCCGCGCCCGCGCTGACGGATTTGTTGAGCGGGCAGGTGCAAATGACGTTTAATCCGGCTTCGGTGGCGTTGCCGCAGATCAAGAGCGCGCGCCTGCGCGGGCTCGGCGTGACGAGCGCCAAACGATCCGCCCTCGCGCCGGATTTGCCCACGGTTGCCGAGGCGGGCGTGCCGGGTTATGAATCAACGGGATGGTATGGCGTGCTGGCGCCGGCGCGCACGTCGGCCGGCATCATCGCGCGCTTGCATCGCGAACTTTCGAACGCGGTGGCCGACAAGGATGTGCGCGAGCGATTTTTTGCCACCGGTGTCGAGCCGATGGGCAGCACGCCCGAACAGTTCGCCGCCTACATGCGCGACGAATTCGTCAAATGGGGCAAAGTCGTAAAAGCCACGGGTGCCAGGCCTGAGTAAATAAGCGGAATAAAAATGTCAATAAAAACAATAACTTACGATATTGAGGTCGATGTGCTGGTGATCGGTGGCGGGCTCGCGGGCTTATGCGCGGCCATCGAAGCGGCGAGTAACCTCAGTGAGAACCTAAGTGAGACCGGCGCCGAAGTGATGCTGCTGGAAAAGCTCGGCGAATGCGGTGGCAGCAGTGCGCTGTCGGGTGGATTGCTGGCCTTCGCCGGCACCGACATGCAAAAAGCCGCCGGCATCAGCGACAACGACGCGCTGCTCTACGACGATCTGCGCCGCGCCGGCCAGCAGCAAAACGATGAGACGCTGGTGCGTGCCTATGTCGCGCGGCAGATGAATGCGTATGAGTGGCTGATGAAGCTCGGCGCAAAGTTCATCTCGGTCGAACTCGCGGCAGGCCACTCGGCGCCGCGCGCGCATTCGCTGCGCTCGCAGGAATTCATGGCGTTGATGGAGCAGCGCGCGCGCGACACGGGCCGCGTGAAAATTATTTTTAATGCAGCGGCTGAACGGTTGCTGCGGGCCAACGATGGCGCGCGCGTGGAAGGCGTCACCGCGCGCATCGACGGCAAAACCACCAACATCCGCGCGCGGCGCGGCGTGGTGCTGGCCGCCGGCGGCTTCGCACGTAATGCGCAGATGGTGAATTTGTTCGTGCCGCACCAGGCGAAGTGCGTGGTCTACTGCGGCGCGGGCTGCGATGGCGACGGCGTGCGCATGGCGTGGGCGCTGGGGGCGGGCCTGCGCGACGTGGTGCATATCAAGGGCACTTTCGGCTTTCATCCGGACACCGGCCAGACGCCGGGGCGCGACTGGAGCAAACATTCCGTCTATCGCGGCGCTATTCTGGTGAACAAGCGCGCGCAACGTTATGTCGATGAATCGAACTCCTACAAGCTGCTGGGTGACGCGGTGCTCACACAGCCGGATGCGCTGGCGTATCAGATTTTCGATCAGGGCGTGATGGATACGTCGAGCGACACCGCGCCGCTGTTCAAATTCAAGGAAGCGCTGGCGCTGGGCCGGTTACTCGGCGAGCCGACGCTGGATGCGTTGGCGCGCCGCGTGGGGATTGATCCCGCGGCGCTCGCCGCGACCGTCGAGCGTTACAACGGCTTCGTGCGCGCGGGCCGCGACGTTGACTTTGGCCGCACCGGTTTATCGTCCGGTTATGGCAAACTCGTTGAGTTGCAACGCGGGCCGTGGTATGCGTATCCTTCGACCAGTGGATTGATTGCCACTTACTGCGGCGTGACGGTGGATACTGAAACGCGCGTGCTCGATGTGTTTGGCGAGCCGATTGCCGGATTATTCGCGGCAGGTGAAATGACCGGCGGCTTTCACGGTGTGGCGTACATGACCGGTTCGTCGCTGGGCAAGTGCGTGATCTTCGGGCGCATCGCGGGGAAGAATGCGGCGCAGGTAGCGCAGTGTTGAGTTTTTAGTTTTTAGTTTTGAATGAAAACCGGAGGAGGTTGAATGTCCAGTCGAATCATCAGCGCGTGGTTGTTGGCGTTTTTTGCCAGCGGCGCGTGTGCGCAAAACTATCCAGCCAAGCCGGTGCGCATCATCGTCGGTTTTCCGCCGGGCGGCGCCACCGACATTGCGACGCGCGCGATAGCGCAAAAGTTAAACGAAAGCCTCGGCCAGCAGGTAATTGTCGATAACCGGCCCGGTGCTGCCAGCAACATCGGCGCGGAGCTCGCGGCGCGCGCAGCACCCGACGGCTATACGCTGTTCATGGGCAGCGTGTCGCTGTCGATCAACCCGTCGTTGTATTCGAAGCTCGCGTACGATCCGCTGCGTGATCTGGCGAGGGTCGCGCATGTGGTGACCACCCCGTTCATGCTGGTGATACATCCGTCGATGCCGGTGAAAAACGTCAGGGAATTCGTCGCCTTTGTGAAGGCGCGGCCCGGTGAAGTCAACTATGTCACCGCCGGCGCGGGATCCGGCGCGCATTTGTTTATCGAACTGTTCAGTTCGCTTGCCGGTGTCAAGATGACCAGCGTGCATT
Organism: Bordetella parapertussis; assembly: GCA_945893125.1. Lineage (GTDB taxonomy): Bacteria > Pseudomonadota > Gammaproteobacteria > Burkholderiales > SG8-41 > UBA5216. Next base: position 567 of record CAMDDY010000504.1, on the reverse strand, counting down.
ACAAAGGCGCGGCGCCCGCAACCGTGGATGTACTCGCGGGCCAGGTGCCGGTGCAGTTCGACAACATACTCACGCTGTATCCGCTGTCAAAAATGGGCAAACTGCGTGCGCTGGGCGTGAGCACGGCGCAACGCTCACCACTCGCCCCCGAAGTGCCCACCGTCGCCGAAGCCGGCGTGCCGGGCTACGACGCGGATGCGTGGTTTGGTCTCTTTGTGCCCACGGGAACGTCCAGAGACATCATCACGCGGCTCAACGCCGATGTGATGAAGGGCTTGCAAGCCACCGATATGCGCGAGCGCCTGCGCAGCTTCGGCGCAACACCGGGCAGCGGCACGCCGGAGCAGTTCAATGCGCTGTTTCGCAACGAAATTGCGAAATGGGCGAAGGTGGTCAAGAGCGCAGGCGTGCGGGTGGATTAGCGCAAAATAAAAAGGGTGTCGCGGACGCGACCCCCTTTTCTGTGAGCCGGTGTGCCAACAGGCAAACGCGACGACCGGTTCGTTACTTGGTTACCGTCTTGCCGACGGTTTTCCCCTGCGCATCCTTATGCACCGTGGTGTTGCC
>CAMDDY010000503.1 GCA_945893125.1 Bordetella parapertussis | reverse complement strand
AACGTAAATGGCAAGCGAACCTTGCGCGGACATGTAGAATCCGAGAGGAAATCCCAGGAAGGTGATGCTGTTCAACTCACGCGCGTACCAGCCTTCGACAAAGGTGACGATGAACCACAGTGTGAGTAATATCGCCGTGACGAACAGATTCTTGCGCCAGTACTCGTGATGTTTTGCAGTGAGTTCCACTAGAGCCTCCTTGGTTGGAATAGGGTTGCGCCCCAAAAACAAAAGACCGGATAAGGTATTGATATTGGCGGTCTTTGCGTGTCCAATGCTAATTAAAGTTGCTTACAAAATTCTGAACTTTGATCGCGGCGCAGAGGTGAGGCCTTGAAGTGATGCGTCTATAATAAGTTCAATAAAAACAATAAGTTAGATATGATCCCTGAAGGCGGCTGGTGCTGCGTTACCGCATGATGGATTTAAAAAACCGGGGGAGTTGAATTGCGTATCTTGATTGCAGAAGACGACACCGCGTTGTCCGAGGCGCTGCGGTTTTCATTGACGCAGGCGGGCTATTCGGTGGACCACGTGGCGCATGGTATGGCCGCCGACGAGGCGCTACGCACGGATGGATTTGCGTTGCTGATTCTGGATCTGGGATTGCCGAGGCTCGACGGCCTGGAGGTGTTGCGCCGCCTGCGCAAGCGCAATACCGCGTTGCCGGTGCTGATCTTGTCGGGCCGCGAGCAGCCGGAAGAAAAAGTCACCGGGCTGGATCTGGGCGCGGACGATTATCTCGTCAAACCGTTCAGTCTGAGTGAGTTGCAGGCGCGCGTGAGAGCGCTCTTGCGGCGTGGCACCGGCATGGCGGCGCCGACGCTGCAACATGGTGACTTGAGCTTTGACACGGTGGCGCGTACTGCGAGTGTCGGCAACCGGCCTCTGAGTTTGTCCGTGCATGAAGCCGGCGTGCTGGAGGTGCTGCTACGGCGCTTCGGTCGCGTGGTGAGCAAGGAGCAACTGGTCGAGCAGCTCTACAGCTACGACAAGGAAGTGAGCCACAACGCGATCGAGGTGTATATCCATCGGCTGCGCAGGAAACTGCCTGACTCCGGCGTCGAAGTGCGCACGCATTACGGGCGCGGCTACGTGATCGATCACCTGGTGCGTTAGATACGTTAGGTTTTCACCGGCGGCGCGAGCAGGCGAGCCACTGTCTCCAGAAAATCCCTCGTGCTGAACGGCTTGGTCATATAGGCATCGGCGCCCAGTTGCAGCCCGGCATGGATTTCGGTGTCGCGTCCGCGAGCGCTCAGCATCAATACCTTGGTGGATTCAAGGCCGGCCGTAGCGCGGATGCGCCGGCAAAGTTCAAGACCGTCTATCGCCGGCAGCATCACATCCAGGATGGCAAGGCCAGGCGCATCGTCCTGAAGCATTTCCCAGGCACGATGGCCGCTGCTGGCGGTTGCCACCGGGTAGCCGGCGTTATGCAGCAGAAACTCGATGGAAATCAGAATGCTCGGATCGTCTTCCGCGACAAGGATGTGGCGTCCCATGAGATCACGCGGGGTTAACTTCAGTCTGTAGCAGCGGCAGCGTAAACGAAAATACCGCGCCCTCGCCGGGCCGGCTGACGACCCACAGCCGCCCACCCAAGTGTTCGATGATTTGTCGCGATATGGCAAGACCGAGGCCGCTGCCCTTGGGCTTCTCGGTGAGTGTCTCGCCGACCTGGCGGAACTTGTCAAAGATCACGGTCTGATCCTCGGCGCTGATGCCGATGCCGTTGTCGGCTACGTCTACGCGCAGCGCGCCGTGCTCGTGCGCGAGCGTCACGCGCACATGCGCCTTGCCCGCTTCGCAGAATTTTGCCGCATTGGACAGCAAATTCAGCAATACCTGCGTCACGCGGTCACGGTCGGTGACGATCTCCGGTGCCTGCTCCGGAAGCGTGACCGCGAGTGTCACGCCGCTGTCGCGGAACAACTGACCGACGGCGGTGGTCGATTCGGTGACCACATCGCGCAGATCAAATTGTATCGATTGCCACTCGGCGTTGCCGGACTCGATCTTTGACAAATCGAGTACCTGGTTAATCAAGCGAGTCAGGCGCTCGGACTCGCGGATGACGATGCCCAGAAAATTGTCGCGCTGGGTATCGTCCAATTGCGGGTTGTCGCGCAGAATTTCGGTGAACGCGCGGATGGAGGTGAGCGGCGTGCGTAATTCGTGCGTGACCGTGGAAATAAAATCATCCTTCAGGCGATCCACTTCCCGCAGACGCAGGTTGGCGCTGCGCAAATCGTTGGTGGCCACTTCGAGTTCACGCGATTGCTGCTCCAGCCGCCGGCTGTAGGCGAGCACCTGCGACGCTTCGTCGATGATATGCATCACTTCGTCGATGCCCAGCGGCTCCTCTTCCACCACGGACGCGATCATTACCCGTGCGCTGGCGCCGCCGATGGCGCCGGCCAGCAGCGATTCGGCGTGATGCACGGTGTCTGCGTCGGCGGGTATGGATTCGATGCTTTGCACGCGGCGCGCTCGAGCGTAGTCCGTCAAGGCTTCGTGCGCGCGTGCCGGGCCGAGAAAGCGCCCCAGCAACGCCAGCAGGTCGTTGATGGATGCACTACCGCGCCAGAATCGCGAGCCTGCTGCGGGCGACTGCTGGTAGGCGTCGACAAAGAGTGCTGCCTGTCCGTGCTCGGATGCGTCAGTACGGCGCAACAGAGAGATCGTGATGTAAAGCCCAATGTTGGCAAGCATGCTCCAGAACAGGCAGTGCGAGATTTCATCAAGCCCCTGCAATCCGAACAGTTGTTGCGGCTTAAGCAGTTCCATGCCGCCTAAACCCTGCGACAAAAAGGTGACCGGCAACCACCCCGATTTAGCAAACGACGGCAGCAACAGCGTGTACAGCCAGATCAGAAATCCCGCGCTCAAACCGCAGATCGCGCCCAGCCGGTTGCCGCCTTTCCAGAACATCCCGCCGATGATGGCGGGCGCGAATTGCGCCACGGCGGAGAATGAAATTAAGCCAATGGAAACAAGGGCATACGCTTCGCCTGCGAGATAAAAATAAACGTAGCCGAGCATTAAAATGCCGACAATCGCGCCGCGTCGTATGCCGAGCAGCAAGCGCGACAAGTCACGCCGTTCCGTCAGCCGCAACCAGCGCAGGCGCAGCAGCACCGGCATCACCAGATCGTTGCACACCATGGTGGATAGTGCGATGGTTTCCACGATCACCATGCCGGTTGCGGCAGAGAGGCCGCCGATGAAGGCTAGCCCTGCGATCCAGATTTGTTTTTCCGCAATGGGCAGCGTCAGCATGAAAGTATCGGCATCCACGCCGCCGGCGGAAAAGTGCAGCAGCCCGCCCAGCGCGATGGGCAGCACAAAAATATTGATGGCGAGCAGATACAGCGGAAACAACCAGATGGCTTTGTTCAGATGCCGCTCATCGACGTTTTCCACCACCGCGATTTGAAACTGGCGCGGCAAAAACAGAATCGCAAACATCGACAGCAAGGTCAGCGATGCCCATGAGATGTAACTGCCGGATTCACCGCCCACCGTCATCAGCGCGTGCAACTGCGGGTTTTCGGCGGCGCGCTGAAAGATATCGGTAAAACCGTTGTACATGCCGTAGGTCACAAACAAACCAACGGCGACGAAAGCGACCAGTTTTACCAACGATTCAAACGCGATGGCGGCGACCAGGCCTTCGTGGCGCTCGGTGGCATCCAGATGGCGCGTGCCGAACAGGATGGTGAACGCCGCCAGCATCATCGCGATGTAAAACGTGTTGTCGCCGATGAACGGTTGTGCGCCCAGCTTTTCCGGCATGGCGACACCGGGATAATGCAGAATGATGGAAAAACTGGTGGACATCGCTTTGAGTTGCAGTGCGATGTACGGAATGATGCCAACCACCGCAATGATGGTGACCAGCCCGCCGAGCAACTGGCTTTTGCCGTAGCGCGACGCCACAAAGTCA
>CAMDDY010000502.1 GCA_945893125.1 Bordetella parapertussis | reverse complement strand
CAATCACCAAAAAAGACATCTCTGCCGCCATGCACTACCTCAACCATCGCCCCAGAAAATGCCTCGGCTTCAAAACACCCCACGAAGTCTTCTGGAAGAAGCTACACTCGCATCATAACGCGGTTGCACTTCAGACTTGAATCCGCCCGGTTATAACACTCAGCAGTAAATTGAAAAGGGGCGGAACATGGATCTGGAACTCAAAAACAAAGTCGCCATCGTCGGCGGTGCAAGCAAAGGCTTGGGGCGCGCGTGCGCCGAAGTGCTGGCCGAAGAAGGCATGAAGCTGGTGATCTGCAGCCGCTCGCAGGCTGATCTCGATGCGGCGGCGGCGGACATCCGCAACAAAACCCAAGCCGAGGTGCTGGTGTTCGCCGGTGATCTGGAAAAAAACGAGGTCATTCAAAAACTGATTGCCACCGCCGCCGCCAAATTCGGTCGCATCGACGTGCTGGTCGCCAACTCCGGCGGCCCGCCGCTGGCGAAATCAATCGACGCCACCGAAGAGCAATGGGCCACGGCGGTGCAGCGCTCGCTGCTGTTTTTCGCGCGCATGGCGCGCGAGGCGCTGCCGCACATGCGCACGCAAAAGAGCGGGCGCATTATCAACATCCTCGCCAGCACGGTGTATCAACCGATACCGAACCTCGCGCTGTCGGGGGCGACGCGCATGGGCGTGGTGGCGTTTGCTAAAAGCCTTGCCGATGAAGTGGGGCGCGACGGCATTCTGGTGAATAACATCGCGCCGGGATCGCTGCTCTCCGAGCGCATGCTTGGCAATGTTACCGCGCGCGCGAAAGAGCTGGGTATTTCGCTGGAAAAAATGCTCGAAGAGCGCGCCAAGGAAACGGCAGTCGGCCGCATCGGCGAGCCGCGCGAGCTGGCGAATCTGGTGGCGTTTCTTGCCTCGGGTAAGTCGAGCTACATCACCGGCACCACCATCCGCGTAGATGGCGGGTTGGTGCGCTCGGTGCTGTAGCAGCGCAATCAGCAGGCGGCATCGTTCGCGGCGAGCGCATCGATCAACGTCGAATCATCATCGCGCGGGCGCTTGTCGCCGCGCACCGCGTGCGCGGTAATCAGGTCATCCGGCGGTGGTGTCAACAGCGCTTCCAGCGCCTGCGTGGCCTCGATTTGGGTGTCGAGCCAGAACGCTTCATCACCGGGCTGGATAATCACCGGCATACGATCATGCACGCGGCTCATGGCGGCATTCGCGTCGCCGACGATGATGGTGCAGGACTCAATCACCTCGTCGCCGCGATGCCAGCGATCCCACAGCCCGGCAAAACTCACGATGGCGCGGTCGGGCCGGTGCAGCCACCATTTCATTTTGCCGGAGGGTGTGGCTTTCCACTCAAACCACCCCAGCGCCGGAATCAAACAGCGCCGCCGGCGAAACGGCACGCGGTAACTCGCCGCACTCGACACCTTGTCGGTGCGCGCATTGAAAGTGCTGAACTTGATGCGTGATTCTTTCGACCAGTGCGGCAGCAACCACCATTGCATCATCGCGAGTTCGTTGTCACCGTCGGCGCCATGGCGAATCACCGGCACATAAGCCGCCGGGTTGCCTTGCCGCGGGGTGACGTTATAGCGCGCCGGGAATAACGAATCCGCCGGATAGGGGTTGTTCTGCCCGCGACCGAGATGGTAGTGGCGCTCGATGGCGGCTTGATCGGGCGAGACGTAGCGACCGCACATTCAGTAGCGAAGCGCAGTGCTAGCGGGTGAGGAAATCCGCCCCCGTCATCGGCATCAGGAAATTCTTGTCCATTTCCTTCACGGAGTTCACACCCATCATCGCCATGTTGCGGTCGATTTCATCCATCAGCAGCTTGACCGCGTGATCGACGCCGGGTCGGCCCGCCACCGCCGCCGCGCACAAAAACGGCCGCCCGATCAAACAGAAGTCCGCGCCTAGCGCGTACGCCTTGAGGATGTCGGTGCCGCGCCGGAAGCCGCTGTCCATGATGAGCTTGAAGTCCTTGCCGGCGACGTGGCGCAGTTCCGGCAGCACGCGCAGCGGCGACACCGTGCCGTCCAACTGGCGCCCGCCGTGGTTGGAGACCAGCACGCCTTGCAGGCCGTGCTCGCGCGCAATATGCACCACCTCTTTATGCAGCACGCCTTTTAACAGCAGGTTGCCTGTCCAGCGTTTGCGCATGAACTCGATGTGCTTCCACGTGAGCTTGTCGCGGCGACCGTAACCACGCAGCGCGGTGGAGGAGATCATCGGCACGCGCGGCCCCATGTTCTCCACGTGCGGCATGCCGTCGGTCATCAACGTTTTGAGGAACATGCCGAACGTCCATTTCGGGCGTATGGCGCAATCCCACGCGAGCTGCAGCGTGGGCCGCAACGGGTTGTTAAAACCCGCGCGCACATTGTTTTCGCGATTGGAGGCAACCTGCACGTCCACCGTCACGGCCAGCGTTTGAAAGCCCGCCGCAGCGGCGCGATCCATGGTTGCCGCGATGCGATCTTCGTCGCCCGGCAGATAGGCCTGAAACATCGACGTCTTGCCGGCGGCGCGCACGTCTTCCATTTTCATCAGCGCAGCACCGCTCATCATCATCGGAATGTTGGCGGCCTCGGCGGCGGCGGCGAGCACTGCGTCGCCGCGATACGCCGCCATCGAGGTGCCGCCCATGGGGGCGAATCCGAACGGCGCGTTGTAGGTGTGGCCGAATAACTCAACCTTCTGGTGCCGCGCCATGGTGTCCACCAGTGGCTTGGGCACAAAGCCGATTTCGTCGAACACATCACGGTTGCCGCGCAGCGACTGGTTGTTTTCCACGCCGCCGGTGACGTAGCCGTAAATCGGGCGTGGCAGCACCTTGCGCGCGGCATCGATGAAGTCCTGCAGACACAGATAGTTGCGCATGCCCGCTGGCAGCGAACGTTTGTCAACGAACGACAGTCCGCCCGCCTGATCGGGCTTGAGGTCCAGGGCGGTGCTGGTGGCAGTGGAGGGTGCGGTGTCCATGATGTGCTCGCTCGGTGAGGGGTGGGTTGGGAAGGCTGGCGGCCATTATAATTACCTTATGGAAACTCGACACAAAACACGTATTCTCATCGCGGGCGGCGGCATCAGCGGCCTTACTGCCGCGCTGGCGCTGCTCAAGCGCGGCTACGATGTGGATGTTTACGAGCAGGCCGCCGAATTGCGCGAAGTCGGCGCCGGCCTGCAAATTTCACCCAACGGCACGCGTGTGCTGCACGAACTGGGCGTGCTTGATGCGTTTCGCGCGTTGGCGTGCGAGGCCGAGGGCAAGGAAATCCGCCTGTGGAACACGGGTCAATCGTGGCGCATACACGATCTGGGCGAAGAATCGGTCGCGCGTTACGGCTTTCCGTACTGCACCGCGTATCGCCCGGATCTGCTGGCGGTGCTGGCGGCGGGCGTGCAACGCATCAAGCCGGACGCGATCCATCTGAACGCGAAGTGCACGGGCTTTAGCCAGAATGCGCAAGGCGTGACGCTCACATTCAACGGCGGCGACGCCCATGGTGACGCGCTGATCGGCGCCGACGGCGTGCATTCGCGCATCCGGCAGGGGCTGTTCGGCGACGACAAGCCCGAATACACGGGCATGCTGTCGTGGCGCGGGGTGATTCCGATGGAAAAACTGCCGCAACGCATGCGCCGTCGGATCGGCAACAACTGGGTGGGGCCGGGCGGGCACGTGGTGCATTATCCCGTGCATCGCGGCGAATACATGAACATGAACGGCATTATCGAAATCGAAGGCTGGCAGGAGGAATCGTGGAGCGCCAGGGGCACGCACGAAGAATGCCACGCCGCGTTTGCCGGCTGGAGCGCCGACATCCACGCCATGATCGACCACATCGCCACGCCGTTCAAATGGGCGCTGTTCAATCGCCAGCCGCTCACGCAATGGTGCGTGGGCCGCGTGAGCCTCGCGGGCGACGCCTGCCACTCGATGCT
>CAMDDY010000501.1 GCA_945893125.1 Bordetella parapertussis | reverse complement strand
CACGCGCTGGCGGCGCCGGAGGTGCGCGAGCGGCTGATGGCGGATGGCGCGGAGCCGGTGGGCAGCACGCCGGCTGAACTGGCGGCTTACATCAAGACCGAATGGGTGAAGTGGGGCAAAGTGGTCAAGCAATCCGGCGCGCGCGCCGATTAGCGCAACGCGCCCTCAGTCCGACGCAAACAGGGTGCGCGGCGTCGCCACGCGCCTGAAAACAATGTCGCCGTACCACGCGTGCGCGTTTTCGCCGGTGTTGTCGGTATCGGTCATTACCGCTATGGCGATGATGCGTCCGGGCGCCGCGCCGAACGCGCGCTTGTAGTCGTCGTAGACATTGCGCGTGATGTCCTGCCACTGGCCGACTTTTTCGCGGCCCGATTCGGCGACGATCATCTTGATGCGCGAGGTGTGCAGATTGGGCAGCACCGTATTGCGCGCGGCCCGATTTTCCCAGATGTACATCAGCGTCGCGTACGGCAGTTGCTGGCGCGTGAGCAGCCGCACGTTGTCAAAAAACATGCGGTCGTCGAGCGGCAGCGTTTCCGTGTCGCCGTCGAAGCTCACCACCACGCGCACCGGTGAATCTTCGAGATGCTTGGTGGTGTTGTCGGCGGTCTTGATCAGGTCCTCAACCTTCCACTGCCAACTCAGCAGCGGATATTGTTGCGGATCGACATCGAGTCTGTGTACCAAGCCGGAGGCCGAGTTATCTGCTTTCGCCTTGATGGCGGTGCGGCCATCGGTATCCACCAGTTTGTACTCGGTGGATTTTTTGAAGCGTGAAATGGTCCACTCGCGCCAGCCGTTGGGCAAGTTGTCGCCCGGATCGTTTTCCGAGAACAATTTGACGTAGGGCAGCGCAATTTCCGCAGGCGGCTCGGAACCGCTGGCGCAGCCGCCCAGGGTGACAAATGAGGCCAGCAGCGTGACGGCCATGAATAAACGCAACATCTTCCTCCGGGCGGAAATCTTATTGGGGTTTCGCGGAACAGCCGGGCGCCATTCTAGCAACATCGCGCCTGTGTCAGGCGGCTGGGTATGGACTGTATGTAACTAATTGTTTTTAATGACTATTTTTGCACAAGCGTTTCGCGTGCCAGAGGCGGATTGGCGGCGAAGTAACGCTTGATGCCGGTGAAAATGGCTTCGGCCATTTTCGTTTGATAGGCCTCGTTGTTGAGGCGGCGTTCTTCCTCGGGATTGGTGATAAATGCGGTCTCGACCAGAATTGACGGAATGTCCGGCGATTTCAGCACGGCAAATCCGGCTTGCTCGACGTGATTCTTGTGCAGCTTGTTGATCGTGCCCACCTCACCCAGTACCGCCTTCGCCAGTTTGAGGCTGTCATTGATGGTGGCGGTTTGCGACAGGTCGAGCAGCGTTTGCTTGAGAAACGGATCGGGCACGTCGAGATTCACGCCGCCGATGAGATCGGCTTCATTCTCTTTGCGCGCCAGCCAGTTGGCGGCGGCAGAGGTGGCGCCGCGTTCGGACAGTGCGAACACCGAGGAGCCGCGCGCTTCCGGGCTGGTGAACGCATCGGCATGCACCGAGACAAATAAATCCGCGTTGGCGCGCCGCGCTTTCACCACGCGGGTGTGCAGCGGCATGAAAAAATCACCGTCGCGCACCAGCAGCGCGCGCATGTTGGGTTCCTGGTCGATGCGTTCCTTGAGTTTGCGTGAAATGGCGAGCGTGATGTTTTTCTCCCAGGTGCCGTTCTTGCCGCGCGCGCCGGGGTCTTCGCCGCCGTGGCCGGCGTCGATGGCGATGGTGATCACGCGACCGGGTCGCAGCGGCACGCCACGAACGCTTTTTTCCGCTGGGCGTGCCGTTGGTTTTTCCGGTACGGGCCGCGCTTCGACGGCAGGGGGTGTCGCAGGTGGTGTCGCTGATTCAGGCGCACGTTCCCGATTATCCAGCATGGCCAACAGCGGATCAGGCGGTTCCAGCGGGTAAATATCCAGCGCCAGCCTGTGGCCATAACCGGCGACGGGCGCCAGCGCAAACACTTGCGGCTTGACCTCGGATTTCAGATCAAACACCAGACGCACCACGCCCGGCTTGAACTGGCCGACGCGCACGGATTTTACATACGGATCATTGCCGCCGATTTTGTCGGCGAGACCGTTAAGCACCGTGTTGAGCGCGACGTTTTCAAGATCGATTACCAGCCGTTCCGGGTTTTTCAAACTCAGCATCTGATGGCGTATCGGCTGCGGCGATTCAAGTGTGACGCGGGTGTAGTCGGCGGCGGGCCATACGCGCGCGGCGGCTATTTGTACTGGCGAGGTCTGGGCGAACGCCGTAGTGGCGTAGCCGATGCAGGCAAGCACGATCAAACAAAGGATGAAAGGTTCGAGGACGGAATCGCGCGGGCGCAGCAGCCAGGTGAATGGCGCCCCAGTGGCACGGACTACGACGTTTGCAACCTTTTCAAGCACGATGCGCCAGCCTCCGAGTCAGCGAAGATCGACACGTTTCTCCCCGAATCCGCTACGTGCAAAACCACTCTCAAGTCCGCTGCCGGCAACCCGGCGGCTTTATTCGAATTTTCCGGCCACTCCACCAGACACACCGACTGCGGGTTGAAGTGCTCCCGGAAGCCGGCTTCCCCGAGTTCTCGTGGGTCGCTGAATCTATAAAAATCAAAGTGATACAAGTATAACCTAGAAACTTCATAAACTTCAACCAGGGTAAAAGTCGGGCTTTTAACCTTACCTTCAAAGCCCAGCCCGCGCAGCAATCCGCGCGCGAAAGTGGTTTTGCCGGCCCCCAGTTCGCCGATCAGGTAAATCACCATGCCCGGTGTCAGCCCGCCCGCCAGCGCGCGACCCAAGGCCAGCGTGTCGGCCTCGGCGGGAAGCGAGCGGGTAAACTCGGCCATATGTTCAGTCATGGGGAAAGCCTACGCAGTATTGATTTGACGACGCTGGCGCGCGACATAAAACAATGGGCGCGCGAGCTGGGATTTCAGCAAGCAGGCATCGCCGATTGCGACCTGTCGGCGGCGGAACCGAAGTTGCTGGCGTGGATTGAAAAAGGTTGGCACGGTGACATGGATTATATGGCACGCCACGGCGCCGCCCGCAGCCGCCCGGAAACGCTGGTGCCGGGTACGCTTAGGGTGATCTCCGCGCGCATGGATTATCTGCCGGATGGCGCACGCGCCGTGGAGGACGTGCTGGCCGAACCGCACCGCGCGGCACTCGCGCGATACGCGCTGGGGCGCGACTATCACAAGGTGCTGCGACATCGCCTGCAACAACTCGCGGACCGTATCACCGCCGCCGTCGGCGAATTTCAGTATCGCGTGTTCACCGACAGCGCGCCGGTGATGGAAGTTGAACTCGCGGTGAAAGCCGGCATCGGCTGGCGCGGCAAACACACACTGCTGCTCAATCGCGAAGCGGGTTCGTATTTTTTCCTTGGTGATATTTATACCGATTTGCCGTTGCCGGTGGATGCTGCTACGGGTGATCACTGCGGTACGTGCAGGAAGTGCATCGACGTGTGCCCGACGCAGGCGATAGTCGCGCCGTATCAACTCGACGCACGGCGCTGCATTTCGTATCTGACGATAGAACACAAAGGCTCGATCCCGGAACCGCTGCGCCCGCTGATCGGCAACCGCGTCTACGGCTGCGACGATTGCCAGATGGTGTGCCCGTGGAATCGCTTCGCTCAGGTAAGCGACGAGCCGGATTTCGCCGTGCGTAACGGCTTGGACAATGCCACGCTGGTGGAATTGTTTGCATGGAGCGAGAGCGAGTTTAACGACAAGCTCGCGGGCAGCGCGATACGGCGCATCGGCTATGAGCGCTGGCTGCGCAATCTGGCGGTGGGGATGGGTAATGCGCTGCGGGTGCTGGGTGCTGGTGGTGATATTCCTGCGGCGCGGGCCATTACCGATGCGTTGCACGCACGTGCCGAGCATCCGTCCGCGCTGGTGCGGGAGCATGTGGCTTGGGCGTTGGCCCATAAATAAAAT
>CAMDDY010000500.1 GCA_945893125.1 Bordetella parapertussis | reverse complement strand
AGCTTGCGAAGCCCAACGCCGCAGCCGTTGCGATCCACCGTCATCAAGGCGTCGTGACGCGTGTCGGTGTTGGGCTTCGCAGGCTCAGCGCCAACCTACAACTGCGAAGCGCGACTACGCGGGCCGAACCTCTCGAATATAACGAACGCCGGCCTAACCCCGTCCGGCGTAAGGCATCTTGGTCGCCATCACCATCAGGTGGTAGATGTTCACCTCCGGCGGCTGGCTGGCCATGAACAACACCGAGCGCGCGACGTCTTCGCAGGTGATCATCGGTTCGGGCGCCACGGTGCCGTTGGCCTGCTTCACGCCCTTGGCCATGCGCGACGCGAGGGTGGACATGGCGTTACCCACATCCACCTGGCAGCACGCGATGTCGTATTTGCGGCCATCGAGCGCGATGGTGCGCGTGAGTCCCGATACGCCGTGTTTGGTGGCGGTGTAGGGTGCGGAATCCGGGCGCGGCACATGTGCTGAGATCGAGCCGTTGTTGATGATGCGTCCGCCGCGCGGGGTTTGATCCTTCAGGATCTTGTAGGCTTCCTGTGAGCACAGGAACATGCCGTTCAAGTTGGCGTCCACCACGGCTTTCCATTTTTCCCAGGCCAGGTCTTCAAACAACACGCCGGGCGCGTTGGTGCCGGCGTTGTTGAACAGCACGTCCACGCGGCCGAAAGCGGCCATGGTTTTCACAAACAGGTTTTTGACGGCCGCGGGGTCGCCCACATCGGTGGGTACACCGATCATGCGCGAGCTATCGACGCCGGCTTCCTTGATGGTTTCGTCGAGCGGTTCGGGGCGCCGTCCGGTGATAACGACGCGGTAGCCGTCCTTGATGAATGCCAGCGCGCAAGCCTTGCCGATGCCGGTGCCGCCGCCAGTGATGACAGCGACTTTGTTGTGGGTGGTCATGATGGGTTCTCCGTGGGGTCGATGTGATGAATGGCGAATGGTAACGCAGTTAATGCGGCGCGGCGGATGCCCGCTTGGTGCGCACCAGCAGCTCGTACAGCATCTCCGACGACAAGCCGTGCAGCACCAGGCGATGCCCCGCGCGCAGGGTCGATTCCGGCACCAGCGGGTGCTTGTTGTTGAGCAGTACCAGGTTGTGCGGCTGTTCGAGGATGCGCGCGACGTAGATGGCGATGGTTTCATCCAGTTGCAGCGAATTGGTGGCGCGCCAGAAATCGTTGTCGGTGAGAAACAACTGGTAGACCGGCGTGAACAACTCAATCGCCGTTTGCAGATCGACAAAATTGTGCCAGTGATCGGGCATGTCTTCGATGCCGAACTGATGCTCGCTGACGCCGCCAAAATCGAACGCGGGCGGACGCGTGATCTCGCACCGTTTCGCACGCAACTCGCGATTCAGATTGATGACGAAATTAAACAGGTTTAGATCGTGCTGCAAAAACAAATGGTCGCGCAGTTGTTTGAGGTTGGTGGGTTTCAGTGGCCGCAGCGGCACGTTCGTCCCTGGCACATTGCGTGCGATGAAATCGAGAATTTCGCTGCCTATATTAAAGTGCCGTAAAATCAAATAGTTAGCATCGGGCCGTACAAAGGTGTGCAGCGCCCACGCGAGCAAGCGATGCAGCAGCCACGACGACGTCAGCGCGTTGGGTATCACCGTTTTGATGAGTTGCAGCAGGATGATCGTGCCGCGCGCAAACGGCCGCGCCACGGGCAGCACGAACTGCCTGCACCACGAACTTGATTCACGCAGCCAGGCTTTTTTGACGTTCTCGTCGATGGGCGTGCTTTGATCGAGATACATCGCGAGCCACGGATTCGGGTCGTTCGGGTCATGCGGCATGGCATCAAAATCCGGTCCCCGGCTCATAACACTGACTCCAGTTGCATCAGATAAAGCTGTGCGGTGCGGCGCGCGGTGGCGACGATATCCGCGGCAGTGGCTTCGCCGCCGGCCTCGATGGCGATCTCGACGCCGTGCAGCCAGCGCGCGAGATGGTTCACGTCATTCTCGCCATGATATTGCAAAAATTTGGTGGTCTCGATGGGCAGGGCAAGCTGGCGGCGGATTTCGGGCAGCAGCGCGGGCACGATGCGCTGCCCCGTGCCTTCGATGATATACACCGCGCCGAGCAAGCCCTCTGGCGCGGCACCTGCCGCGCGCGCGTGCAGGTAGGCGTTTAACGCTTCGCCGCCGGCGTTGCGGCGCAGAGCATCGATTCTTTGCACCGTGCCGCCCAGCCGTTGGTAGTCGTCAAACAAAATCCGAAAATCAAACTGCTCATCGGCGGCGTGCAGCAGAATCAGCTCGCGCAGTTTTGCATACGGTGCGCCGAGGTTGCCCGCGGCGCGGCGCATCCACTGGCTACCCTGTTGCACTTGTGGAATCCAGGCTTCCATCCAGCGCAGCATATGCTCACGTTGCAACGTGCCGCGCGTGATGCGCGACTACCGCTCGCGCGCATGGCGGGGCTGGAGGCGTTGTCAGGGGCGTGCGGCGGCGGCACGATTTCCGCCGCGATGGTCTTGCCTGCATCGGCCGACACGGGCGGCGCCACTTCAAGCAACAAGTAGCCGACGGTAAATCGCCCCGACTCCGGCACAAAACAAAAAATGCGTTCGCCGGGCTTCACCGCGTGTTCACGCAGAAAGTCGTCGAGCATGACGAAGATCGACGCCGCGCCGGTGTTGCCGCGCGTTTGCAGATTGTTGTACCAGCGCTCATCGGATATCGACAGCCCGGCCTTGTCCAGCAGCTCGCGCACCACGCCGGCGAAACGTTGCGACGAGTAATGACATAAAAAATAATCAATGCGGCCATTGTCGTTCCAGCCCGCCTGCACCAGCCGCACATACTCATGGATCGCCACGTCGAACAGATTCGGCAGCAGGCGGATATTCTGCCGCAGCGCATAGGCGCCGGCTTTTTCGGCATCGGCGAATGACGGGTAATCAAGATAGGATTCTGTTGCACCGGCAGCCAAGCCCACCTGCATGCACACCGGGTAGTCGCCGCTGAACGAGCGCAGATGCAGGTTCAGCAGCTTTAAAGGATGCGCGCCGCGCGGCGCCGATTCGACCAGCCACGCACCCGCTGCGTCGGAGAGCATCCAGCGCAAAAAATGCGCATCAAAATCGATGTCGTAGCCGCGGCTGGCAAAGCGCGAGCGCTTGAACAATCGTGACGGCACTTCACTGGTGGCGACCACCGCGCGCCGCGCGCGTCCGATTTCCAATGCCATGGCCGCGTGCTGCAACGCCGACACGCCCGCCGCGCACACGCCGCCGTGGCTGCTGGTCATCAGCGGCGGCGCGGCGAGTTCGCCCTGCACCATGTTGGCGAAGCCCGGGATGGTGGCGTCGCCGCCCGAGGTGCCGGTGCATAACAAATCGATGTCGCCCAACGCAACGGCCGCGTCGCTCAGGCACGCGCGGATGGCGTTGGCCGCCATCTGCGCCGCGCTGAACCGCGTTTGTCCGTCCGCGCCCACCGAGTAGTAGCGCTGCTGGATGCCGTTCTCCGCCAGGATGCGGCGCTTCAGGCGCGCTGAACCGGGATTTAACGGCGCGATGTATTCGTCAATTTGCGCGTTATCCACCGGCTCGCCCGGATAAAACGCGCCGGTGGCGTTGATGTAGACGTTGCGGAACGCCGTGGGGTTCACGGCTGTTTGACCTTGCGGCTGAACCAGCGATCCAGCGACACCAGCGAAAACGCGTAATGCGTGTGGAACTCGCGGTGGTGCCGGTTGTGATAACGGCTGTGCGCGAGCAGGCGCCGAAACAGTTGCGAGCGTTCATGAATCTGCTCGTAAGGCAAATGACCGCTCACGTTCAGGATGAGACTCATGATGGTGAGGCCGAGCAGCGCCCACGGACTGAAGGCATGCATCGCGAGCGCCAGCAGCATCACGCTGCCCAGCAAAACCGACTCCACCGGGTGAAAGCTGTAGGCGGAAAACGGCGTGGTAATCACCGAGCGATGATGCCAGATATGCACCGTGCGGTACAGCGGCTTCCAGTG
>CAMDDY010000499.1 GCA_945893125.1 Bordetella parapertussis | reverse complement strand
AGGCGGGAACCCATAAGCCCGTCTCAAGTGGCACTGTGTTATGGGTTCCCGCCTGCGCGGGAACGACGGTGTTGGTAGAAGCATCCAATCTTTCTACCTTACTTTTACAACCCCACCGCGCCATCATATTTCTTTTTCACTTCATCCGCGGGCAGATACTTTTCTTCCAGTGCCTTCCATTTTGGGAAGCCCGCCATCTCGTGAAACGCACCCATCGGATGTGCTCTCAAACGATTCTGAAAATCGATTTCCGCCTGCGCGCCGCGCGCTTTTAAATCCACCGCGTAGTCCCACATGCCCATCATGGTCGAGCGCATGCCGGTCAGCGACACGTGCATGATTTTATAACCCATCGCGGCGAAATCCTCGAAGGTGACTTTGGATTCGTGCCACTTGAGGTTCGCCGAGTAATTCAGATACAGCGGCACATGGGGAAATTCCGCCAGCACCTCGCGCGCAAAGCGCTGCGGCTGCTCGATATCCGCCGTGGGAAATTCCGCCCAGATCATGTCGGCGCCCGCACGCGCGTACGCCCGGCCGCGGCGTATCGCTTCATCCAGTCCACCGCCCGCTGCGGCAATGGCATCGGTGCGCGCGATAATCATAAAGTCTTTATCTTTGCGGGCATCCAGCGCGGCGCAGATTTTGCCGACCGCTTCATCCAGCGGAATCACCACCTTGCCCGCGACATGCCCGCAGCGCTTGGGCGCGACCTGATCCTCGATGTGTATCGCGGCGAGGCCCGCCGCCTCGAAATCCTGTACGGTGCGTATCACATTGAGCGCGTTGCCGTAGCCGGTGTCTACATCCGCGATCACCGGCAGGCTGACCGCGCGCGCGATGTGGCGAGCGTTGTTCAGCATTTCGGTCTCGGTGATGAACCCCACGTCGGGCAAACCCAGCAGCGTGAGCGACACATCGTAGCCGCCGACATAAACAAAATCGAAGCCGGCTTTCTCGACAATCATCGCGTGCAGTGGCGTGGTGATGCCGGGCGAGGTGAGGAATTTTTTTTGTTTCAGCAGATCACGCAGCTTGCGGCCCATACTCATGTGACGCTCCCTTTCAACGGTAGGTTGGCGCTGAGCTTGCGAAGCCCAACACCACGAACATTGTCATTGTCATCACCGTTGCTTATTCGACGGTGTTTGTGTTGGGCTTCGCAGAGCCTGTCCTGAGCTTGTCGAAGGGACCAGCGCCAACCTACGTTATTTAATCAGCGACTCTCCGGGCTTTACCCGCGTGAATTTCACCGGCTTGGTGGCGCAATCAAACCGCCCTTCTTTCCACGACACGCTGGTAAAACGCGAACTCTCCAGATCGCGCACCTCCGGAAAATCGGTGCGGAAATGCGCGCCGCGTGAGTCTTCGCGCGCCTCGGCCGCCGAGCGGATTGATTTCGATACCAGTATCAGGTTCTTCAAATTCAGCCAATCGTGCCAGGTGAGATTGAACGCGAGGTTGCTGCTGTCCACGCCGGTGGCGTCGAGTTCGGCTTCGAGTTCGTCCAGAACGCCCGCCGAACGCGCGAGCGATGCGGCGTCGCGCACGATGCCCACGTCGTCCCACATGTGGTTGTAGAGTTTTTCGCGCAGGTCTGTCAGCGAACCCGCGGGTTTTGAAAACGGCGCGCGACAAGCAGCAATCGCGGCGTCGATGGCAGCCTGATCTGGCTCACTATATACGCCATGCGCTTTTACCCACCCCGGCATCACATCACCCGCGATGCCGCCGAACACCGTGGAGTTCGCCACGCCGTTGCCGCCGAGGCGATTGGCACCATGCACGCCGCCGGAATCTTCGCCCGCGCAAAAAAGCCCGTGCAACGCCGTGGTGCAATCCACCTTAAATTCAACGCCGCCCATCATGTAATGCGCGGTGGGCACCACGTCCACCAAGCCCGACACCAGGTCAAAGCCACAGTCGGCGCAGCGTTCGACCATGCCTTTGAATTCTTTACGCACCATCACCGGATCCAGATGCGCCATGGTGATGTAAAGGCCGCCGACCTTGTTGACGCGGCCCGCGCGCATTTCTGCATCCATGCCGCGCGACACGATGTCGCGCGTGGCGCGCTCATTGCGCGGGTCGTACTTGTGCATGAAGCGCTCTTTGTCGCCGTTCAACAAATACCCGCCCGCGCCGCGCAAGCCCTCTTCGATAATGGTGCCGGTGATGCGCGTGTCCATGCCCGCGATCAAGCCCGTGGGATGAAACTGCACCATTTCCATGTCGCGCAGCGGCAGCCCCGCGCGCAGCGCCATCGCCATGCCATCGCAGGTTTTATCTCCCGACGGCGTGTGAAACTTGTACATCGTCGGCCCGCCTCCGGTCGCCAGCAGCACGGCTTGCGCCTGCACCAGCACGAATTCGCCGCTGCGGATGTCGATCATCAGCACACCGGCAATCGCATCGCCCGCCTTGTTCTTGATGAACTCCACCGCGCGATGTTCTTCCATGCGATGGATGCCGCGCGCCCACACCTGTTCGGCAAGGCGGTTGATGATCTCGATGCCGGTCAGGTCGCCCTTATGCACCGTGCGATCAAAGGTTTGCCCGGCAAAGGCTTTTTGATGCACCGTGCCGTCGGGGTTGCGGTCAAAAAAACAACCGAGTTCGTTTTCAAGTTCGTGGATGCGCTCAACGGCGGTCTCCACCAGCGTCCACGCCAAATCCTGATCGGGCAGCCACTTGCCGCCTTCGATGGTGTCCATGAAATGCCGCTCGACCGAATCCTCCTTCGCCAGCGCGACGTTGTAACCGCCCTGTACCATGCGCGTGCAGCCGGATTTACCCAGCAAGCCCTTGACCGCGACGGTGATCGACAAATTGGGGTTGTGCTGGTGCGCGTGCAACGCGGCAAACAGGCCCGCGCCGCCGGAGCCGAGGATGAGAATGTCGGTTTTGACGGATTTCATACGGAAAAAAACTCGCCGCAAAGGCGCAAAGGCGCAAAGAACAACACGCAAAGAAAACCGTAGTTGAAGTTCTTTGCGTTACCTTTGCGCCTTTGCGCCTTTGCGGTGGGGTGTTTCAAACCTTCACTCCCAGCGCCGCCAGCACCTCGGCGCGTTTGTCTTTCGCGGCTTTGTTGACCTCGGTATACAAATTACCGCCGTGCGAGTCCATCGCCACGAGCAGCGGGCCGAAGCCCTTGATGCGAAACTTCCACAGCGATTCCGGGTTCAGATCATCGAGGTCGACTTCCTCGATCTGCTCGATCCACGTGGTTTCCAGCGCGGCCGCGCCGCCCACTATCGCGAGATAAATTCCGCCGAGGTCCTTGAACGCTGCCTGCGACGCCGCGAACAGTCCGCCTTTGCCGATGATGATGCGCACGCCGTATTGCGCCATCAGCGGACGCGTGAAGCGTTCCATGCGCGCGCTGGTGGTGGTGCCGATGCAGATCGGCTCGTAGCCCGACGGCGCGGCCTGCGTTTCACCCACCCATTTCACATTGGGAGCGGTATGCACCACCGCGTGGCCGCGTAGATCAAAGCGCGTTTTGCGGCCTTTGTCGAACATGTGTATCTGCGTCGCGTCGCGTATGCCGTACAGCGTTTGGTTCAGCGTCACGGTGTCGTTGACGCGCACCTCGCGGACTTGCTGCTCCGTTACCGGCATGTCGAATTCGTGGTGCATTTAAGTTCCTTTACGGCGTGATCGGGTGAACAGGTGAACGAGTGAACGGGTAAGGTCAAAAGCGCAAACCCATCAGCGTGGGGTTACTCGTTCTGCTTCGCTTCAAGTGTTCCCTTGACCCGTTCACTCGTTCACCTGTTCACGTCCTTATCAATACCCATATTCCAAACCACGAACACTAAACGTCGCCCGCGAGCGCCGCGCAGAATGGCACTGCATGTTCACCGCCACCGGGTTGAGCGTGATGTGCGTGGCGGCTGTTTCGATATGCACTGCGAACGAGGTGGAATCGCCACCCAAACCCTGCGGGCCTACGCCCAGTTTATTGACCACGCCACTGAGTTCTTTTTCCAGCGCA
>CAMDDY010000498.1 GCA_945893125.1 Bordetella parapertussis | reverse complement strand
GCGCTCGGCAATCAAAAACTCCGCGAACGCCTTGCTCGTTCCGCCCGCTGGTTCCGCATCCAGCGCCGCGAGGCGGGCGCGCACGTCTTCCATGCGCAGGATACGGTTGATCGATTCGTTGAGGGTGGTCACGATGGCGTTGGGGGTGCTGGTGCGGGTGAGCACGCCGAACCAGGTGGAGGCTTCGAATCCGGACAAACCGGATTCATCGAACGTTGCCACGTCGGGCAGCAGCGGCGCGCGCGTGGGCGCGGCGATGGCGATGGCCTTGATGCGTCCGCCGTTGATATACGGCGATGCGGCGACGGGCGAGGCGAATAAAAACTGCACTTGTCCGCCGACCAGATCGGTGAGCGCGGGCGCGGCGCCTTTGTAGGGCACGTGCAGCAGCGACACGTTCGCCGCCTTTTTGAAAAGCTCACCGGCGAGGTGGCTGCTGCTGCCCACGCCGATGGAGGCGTAATTCATCTGCCCCGGTTTGGCGCGCAGCAGCGCGAGCAAATCCTTGAGGTTGTTCGCCGGTACGGCGGGGTGGGCGAGTAGCAGGTAGCGCACGCGCGTGGCGAGCACGATGGGCGCGAAGTCGCGTTCGGTGTCGTACGGCAGCTTGCGATACAAAAGCGGGCTGACCGTCAGATTGCCCTGCGAGCCGAGAAACAGGGTGTAGCCGTCGGGCGCGGCCTTGGCGGCGGTATCGAGGCCGATGCGTCCCGCCGCGCCGGGGCGGTTATCGACGATCACCTGCTGGCGCATGGATTTGGTGAGGTTTTCCGCCAGCAGCCGCACGAGGATATCGGTGGGGCCGGCAGGGGTGGAGGGCACGATAAAGCGCACGGGGCGCGAGGGGTAGGCGTCGGTTTGTGCGTTGGCGCTGGGTGCCAGCGTTGCCGCAAAAAACAGAATCGTGATTGCCGGGAAAGGACGCATATTGGATTGTGAATCGCAGCGAGGGGAGTGTTGGTTTACCATGCCAGTATGAATCATAACCGCGCCAAACATCGCACGTAATCATGGGACAAATTCTCGGCATCGGCACCACCCACAGTCCACCGCTGGCCTTGCCCGATACCGGCAGCGCGGCGATGTTCAAGCAGGCTTTACTCGCGCCCAACGCCGACCCCCGTTATCGCGATCCTAAAAATTGGCCGCCGGAAATGGCGGCGGAGTTTGGCGACGACGATGGCGTGACGGCATCGCGCAAGCACCGCGCGCGCCTGATCGACAACTTTCGCGCGCAGCGCCGCATGATCGATGCGTTCCGGCCGGATTTCATTGTGATCTTCGGCGATGATCAATACGAAAATTTTCGCGAAGACATTATTCCGCCGTTTTGCATCTTCGGTCTCGATGACGATTTTCAGTCGCAGCCGTGGAGCCGCAAGCGCTACGCTGAAGCCGGCAACGCGTGGGGCGAGCCGAACGATTGGACCTTCAAGCTGCGCGGCCATCGCGACGGCGCGAAGCTGCTCACCACCGGGTTGATTCAGCAAGGCGTGCTGATGCCCTATGCCTATAAGCCGCTGCATCAAAGCGTGCTCGCCACCGCGTTCACCAATACGCTCGCGTATCTGGATTACGACCGCGTGGGTTTTCCGCATCCGATCGTGCCATTTCATGTGAACTGCTATGGTAGCGATGTGTTGAACTCACGCGGCAGCCATCGCGCGCGGCTGTTGGGTGACGTGGCGCGGCCGGCGATTCCCGATCCGCCGGGGCCGTCGGCGGCGTTGTGCATGGACATCGGCGCGAAGCTCGCGCGCATCATAGCCGCCAGCCCGTATCGCGTGGTGCTGATGGCGTCATCAAGTTGGTCGCACGCGGCGCTATCGACCAACACCGCGCGCATGATTCCCGATCACGAATCCGACCGTAAATTGCTCGATGCCTTCAAGCGCGGCGATTACGCGTACTGGCGCAGCCGCACGACTGCGCAACTCGAAGCCGCCGGCCAGCACGAGATACTCAATTGGATGTTGCTCGCGGGCGCGATGGAGGAACAACAGCGCACGCCGGTGATCGACGATTACGCCGAGACCTATCTGTTTCAGGCGAACAAGATTTTTGCGAGTTTTCCGATACCATAACAGCTTTTGTAAGTATTTGTTTTTAAACAATAATTTGTAACCATAACTTCCGGGGTTTGTTATGCCGTATCTGGATTTACCGCCCGATTTGAAACTCTATTACGAGATCGATGATTACACCGATCCGTGGTCGCGGCCCGACACCGTGCTGTTTGTTCACGGTGCAAATGAAAACACCGAGGCGTGGCGGCCATGGATGCCGCATCTGTCGCGCTACTACCGCTTGATCCGCATCGATCAGCGCGGCTTCGGTAAAACGGGTGCGGTGTCGGAAGGTTTTGAATACACCACCGGGTTGTTCGTCGATGATTTTGTGCGCGTGATCAATCAATTGTCGAATGCGCCGGTGCATGTCATCGGCGGCAAAAGCGGCGGCATCAATGTCATCAAACTCGCGGCGACGCGGCCCGACCTGGTGAAAACGATCACGCTGTGTTCAACCCCGATTCTGCCGCCGAAAGCCAAGGGCTGGGTGGACCACATGGCTAATCAAGGCATGCGCAGTTGGGTGCGCAGCACCATGCGCAGCCGCCTCGGCAGCCAAATGCCGGAGCGCGGCATCGACTGGTGGGTCGATCTCATGGGCGGCACGGCGCTGACAACCATGCAGGCGTATTTGAAATGGGTGAGCGGCATCGATGTGCGGCCCGATCTGGCACACATCACCTGCCCGGTGCTGGTGCTGACCACGGAATCGCCGTACCGCGACAAGGCGGAAGTCGAAGCGTATCGCCAGCACATCAAAAATCTGGAACTCAAAATAATGGCGACCGACGGCTATCACGCGGCGGGCGCAGACCCCGACAACAGCGCGCGCGCCACGCTGGATTTTTTGAACCGGCACGGCCAGCTAACCCAGTAGGATGCCGGTGACGAAGGAACCGCATCAATCGTGGCAAGAACCGATGCGGTTCCTGCGTCACCGGCATCCCACGGGTGGCGTTTCAACGTGATGAGATACACGTTGACTTTGTTTGCCACCCTATCAATGCCTGGCGTGGTCGCCGCGCAACCGTCGCTAACCTACCCCGCCAAACCCATCCGCCTCATCGTTGCACAACCGCCGGGCGGCTCCACCGACATCACCATGCGTTTGTTCGCGCAGAAAGTTAGCGAGAGCATCGGCCAGCAGATCGTGGTGGATAACCGCGCCAGCGGCGGTGTCGGCAGCGTGCCCTCGCTCACCACCGTGGCGAAAGCCGCACCCGATGGTTATACGCTGCTGGCGGTGACGCCGAGTTTCACCTTTGCGCCGAGTCTGGTGAAAGGGCTAACGATTGATCCGGTCAGGGACTTTGCGGCGGTCACGCAATTAACGCGCGCGCCGTATCTGCTGGTGGGCTTTGCCGGCTCGAACATAAAATCGGTGCGCGAACTCATCGCGTACGCGAAATCCCAGCCCGGCAAGTTGAGCATCGGCGCGACCAATATCGGCAGCGGCACGCACCTGGTGGCGATGCGGTTTTTGTCGGAAGCGGGCATCCGCGCGGAGTCCACCTACGTGCCTTACAAGGGCGTCGCACCGGCGTTGCTCGATTTGATGTCGGGCCGCATCGAAGCCTCGATGGCGGGCATCGTCAGCGCCATGCCGCTGTTAAAAACCGGCAAGCTGCGCGCGCTGGGCATGAGCAGCGTCAAGCGCTCCAGCCTGTTGCCTGATCTGCCGACCATCGCCGAACAAGGCGTCACCGGATACGAGGCATGGGCGTTCGAGGGCTGGGCCGCGCCAGCCAAAACGCCGGTGGCGATATTGCAAAAATTGGCCGCAGAGGCCGCCAAAGCCGCGCACTCCACCGCGATTGCGGAGCGCTACAAAGCCGATGGCGCCGAGGCGCTGGGCAGCAGCCCGGACGCGTTTCAGCGCTTTATCGCGCAAGAGGTGCCGCTGTGGCGCACGCTGGTCAAGGCGCTGGGCATCAG
>CAMDDY010000497.1 GCA_945893125.1 Bordetella parapertussis | reverse complement strand
ATCGCAATCTGATACCGTTCGTCTTGGGTGAGGTGTGTGTAGTTCATTCTTGGCAACTTTAACTTGGTGGTCGAGGGGCTCGGATGCTATCGCACCTCGCCCACCCAACCTATTAATCAGAGTTGCACTTCGAATTTGAACTCGCGCATGATTTGGGCAAGTACAGCATTCAATTTCAGAACTATCTAAAGTCGGCCACTGGCGCACTTAACCAGGATGAGGACGAGGAATGGGTTGATTCAGAAAAACTCAAGGGAAAAGTTGACCACTCCACTGCGGGAGCGCAGCTAGTTTGGCAGAAACTATCGGATCAGAATCAGCTTGGCCAAATCGTTGGGCAGATACTCGCTTTGTGCATCGCCTCGCACCACTCAGGATTGATTAACTGCCTCACTGCGGACAGAACCAGCACGGGCGAAAATGCGTTCACCAAACGAACAAGCAAGGCGGATATCTGAGGGAAAGAAAGACGACGGAAACATGATCTTCGTTCAATCCGATGATCGAAAAGCTGATGAGGCCAAGAGCTTGCGCGATCGCGCGGAAACCATACTGGGTAATAAACTCGCATCGATGGATATTGCAAAACTTGCTTGCGAGAAATGGCTTGACGTGCGCGCCTTTGGTCAATTGTTTGCACTGAAAAGCAACAAGAAGGCGGGAAAGAAGAAGGACGACGGTAGCGACGACGAAGGCGACACCGGCGTCTCTATCGGCATACGTGGGCCGGTCACTGTTCAATCAGCTTTCAGCGTTGAGACAATCGACATTACCAGCACTCAGATTACAAAGAGCGTCAGCGGCGAGGGTGACGGAACCAAACGTGGCTCCGACACGATGGGGATGAAACACCGCGTCGATCGCGGCGTATATGTGTTTTATGGCAGCATGAATCCACAACTTGCCGAACGAACAGGCTTCACAGACACGGACGCAGACGCAATCAAGAAAGTATTGCCCAAGCTGTTTGAAAATGACGAATCATCTGCGCGGCCCGCTGGGAGCATGGAAGTATTGAAGGTGATCTGGTGGAAGCACAACTGCAAACCCGGTCAATATTCGTCGGCAAAAGTCCATCAAACACTGAGAGACTCTTTGAAACCCGATGGAATCTATACACTTTCGAATCTGAGTGGACTAGTTCCCGAAGAAATTAGCGGGTTCTGATATCACAATCAAACCTACCGCCGCCCCACCCAATACCCCGGACGACGGCTGTGATGGGCAACCGCGATGACGCGTATCTCGTCACCCTGAATACGATAGATCAACGAATAAGGGAAATCGTGAAGCGTCAGCATTCGCGTCCTGTGCGCGGCACGCACGCCCATCGCAGGGTGGGCGCACAACAGAGAAAACGCCCGATCGAGTGCATTGGCAAAATCCTCTACGGCGACAAACGCACCGTGGCCGATGTACCAGTCCGTGGCGGCATTGGCGTCGGCTTCTGCTTCGTCACTAAGGCTGATCCGCATCAGCTTTGGCGGCTGCAATTTTAGCGCGGAGCCTGGTCATGACTTCATCAGCGGGTATCCATTTTGCCCGCCCCGCATCCATGTCCGCCACGCGGCGCGCGATTTCCTCGTCCCATGCCTGGGCGATGGCCTCTGGTGAATCTTCCGGTTCGCCGTCAATGCTGACGATCAGACGATGGGCCAGTTCGCCGCGTTCTTTCGGCGTCAACTGCAACGCTTGCGCTTCAATATCTTTCAGTAGTGCGCCCATGATGTTCTCCGCGATTCAAAAGTGCCGAAACACTATGGTAGCACCGCCCGCATGAGCGACGCCAACCCCATCGCCATTTCCGCGCTCCAGCATTACGCCTATTGCCCGCGCCAATGCGCGTTGATACACGTGGAGCAGGTCTTCGACGACAACATTTACACCGCGCGCGGGCAGGCGGTGCATCGGCTGGTGGATACGCCGGGTTATGAAATGAAGGCCGGGGTCAAGGTGGAGCGCGCGTTGCCTTTGTGGTCGGATCGGCTTGGGCTGATCGGCAAGGCCGATGTAGTGGAGTTTCATCCCGGCGGCGCGGTGTTTCCGGTCGAGTTCAAGCACGGTCGCAAGCGCGAGAAAATTCACGATGATATTCAACTCGCGGCGCAGGCGATGTGCCTGGAAGAAATGCTGGGCATCACGGTGCCGCATGGCGCGATTTATCACGCCTCCAGCCATCGGCGGCGCGAAGTGGCCATCACGCTGGCGCTGCGGCATCTGGTCGAGGCTGCGGTTGTCGCCATCCGGCAGATGATTGAACAACGCACATTGCCGCCGCCCGTGAACGATGAACGCTGCCGCGCCTGCTCGCTGATTAACGCTTGCCAGCCCGCCGCGCTCGCCAACACCTCGCGCCTTAATCGCCTGCACGATGAGCTTCTTAACCCGGATACCTGAATGCAAACCCTGCTCAATACGCTGTATGTGATGACGCCCAAGTCGTACGCCCATCTCGAAAACGCCACCATACGCATCGATGTAGATCACGAGAAAAAACTGCAAGTCCCACTGCACCATCTATCGAGCGTGGTGTGCTTTGGCAATGTCATGGTGTCGCCTGCCTTGATGCACCGGCTGGCCGAAGAAGGCAAGAGTCTGGTACTGCTGGATGAGCGCGGGCGCTTCAAGGCGCGGCTCGAAGGCCCGGTCAGCGGCAATATTCTGTTGCGTCAGGCGCATCACCAGCGTGCGGCGGATGGTGCGTTCGCGCTGGCGTTTGCGCGCTCGTGTATCGCCGGTAAGCTCAAGAATAGCCGTCAGGTGCTGATGCGCGCCGCGCGCGAGGCCAGTGACGCATCCGAGGAACAAACGCTCGCACGCACGGCGGACGATCTCGCCGCAAGCCTGCGGGCACTTGCGGTGGTGAATGATCTGGATGCCCTGCGCGGCGTGGAAGGCGAGGCCGCGCGCAATTATTTCGGCGCGATGAATCAGATTATCAAGCCTGCCTACCGCGAGCACTTTGCGTTTACGGGCCGCACACGCCGCCCGCCACTGGACCCGCTTAACGCATTGCTGTCATTCTTGTATTCGATGCTTACAAATGACTGCCGTTCGGCCATCGAGGCCGTGGGGCTGGATCCGCAGTTGGGCTTTCTGCATGCAGTGCGGCCAGGCCGCGCGGCACTGGCGCTGGATTTGATGGAGGAGTTTCGGCCCTTTAGCGCAGACCGGCTTGCGCTGACATTGCTGAATCGCGCGCAAATTACCGTTGATGATTTCGATCGCCGCGAAGGCGGCGCAGTCATGCTGAACGAAAAAGGCAGAAAGGCGGTTGTGATAACGTATCAAGAACGCAAACAGGAAGAACTGCAACATCCGTTGCTCGACACCAAGGTTCGGATTGGCATGCTGCCGCTGATACAGGCAAGACTCATGGCGCGCAATATCAGGGGCGAGACTGAACACTACTTGCCGTTTGTGGCGCGATAGATCACCATGCTCATCATCGTCAGCTATGATGTTTCAACCGAAACCCGCGCTGGTAGAAAGCGCCTGCGTCGCATCGCAAAAATTTGCGAAAGCGTCGGGCAGCGCGTGCAAAAATCGGTGTTTGAATGCCAGGTTGATGAAATGCAATTCGAGGATTTGGAACGCCGACTACTGGCGGAATTCGATGAAAAAGAAGACAACCTGCGCTTCTATCGCATTACCGAGCCGACACGTATGCGTGTCAAAGAGCACGGTAATTTCAGAGCGAATGACTTCGACGCTCCACTCGTCGCTTAGTGCGCGAACCCCAAGTAGCAGCCTCGCTCGCATCAGTTTCGCGAAAATCATAAGCCATTGTTTTTATTGTTATTTTAATAACTCTCGTCAGCAAGATGGCGCTCACTCTCGCGATCAGGTAGAGGGTTCGCGCGCTACAATGAAACTTCGCCAGCGATTCAGTAGCTTGGAGCGCTGGCGTAGCGCCCCGCACACGTGCGGGGCGCGGATTGAAAGGCGTAGGAGCTACAGGATGCAGCTTGTGACCGAAAGGTATCGCCCCGCACACGTGCGGGG
>CAMDDY010000496.1 GCA_945893125.1 Bordetella parapertussis | reverse complement strand
GATTTGGTTGAGGAATTCCTTTATGACGAGGAATACGTGGTGTATGCGTCGGCGAACCACCGGCTTGCGAAACAAAAGCTGGTGTCGCTGGCCGATCTGGTGCGGGAGCGATGGGCGATGGCGGACATTAATAATCCGTCGTGGTTGCGATTGAACGAGGTGTTTGCCAAAGCCGGCCTGCCCCCGCCCCAGATTGGATTGCAGTCCCCCTACATGTCACTCCGGCAGCAATTGGTTTCTGCATCGGATTTGCTGTCGCACGGTTTGCGCGAGATCGTGCGCTACGGCGCCGCGCACTTTCCGATCGTCGCGCTAAACGTGAAGAACTTTTCAACCCGCCGCAAAGTGGGCGTGCTGTATCGCAACGAAGCGTATCTGCCGCCCGTGGGACGGCGGTTTATCGAGATTTTGAAATCCACCGCAAAGGCTATCGCGAAGGAGAGCCGCTGAGCGCCACAGCAGTGCGTCCACTGTAGTGCGTTGTGTATTCCACGTTCGCGCATCACTGCGTACGCAAGCCAGCAACTCTTACGACGTTGGATAGCGTTTCGATTTGCGCGCGTACGAGTCTGTCATGTTCATCCGGCGTGGACGTTTCAGGCACGAACCCCATGTTCAATACCTGCTTCCTGACATCCGGCAGATCGAGTATGCGCACGATTTCTTTGTTGATCTTCGCCAGTAGGGCACGCGGCGTTTTTGCGGGCGCGAGCAAACCGAAACCTGCTTCGTTCTTTTTGAATTCAGGCAAGGTTTCCGCCAGTGCAGGCACATCCGGCAACAACGGCGAGCGCTGCGTTGAATTTACCGCCAGCGCCAACAGTCGACCGTCCTTCACGAACGGCAGCAACACCGGCAGCGGCAGAATGCTGAAATGCGTGCGACCGCCGAGTGTTTCGATCACCGCTTCCGGCGCGCCTTTGAAGGCCACGCCGGTTACCTTGAGGCCTGCGGCCATGCGGAATCGTTCTGAAGTCAGATGATTGCTGGTGCCGGCGCCGGCGGAACTGTAGAGCAGCTTGCCGGGCTGGTTGTAGGCAAAGGCAATAAATTCCTTGAGCGACTTGGGGCCCAGCGCGGGTGTGATAACCAGCGCCTGCGTGCTAAAGCCCAATTGCGTGACACCGGCGAAATCCTTGAGCGGGTCATAAGGCAGTTTCGGCTGCAACGCTGCGCTGATAATAAAATTCGGCGCGGTTGCCAGCAGCGTGTATCCGTCCGGCGTGGCCTTGGCCACCGTGCTGATGCCGAGCGCGCCGCCCGCACCGGGGCGATTTTCCACGATCACCGGGCGTCCCCAGCTTTCGCTGGCCTTCTGGCTGATCATGCGCGCGAGGGTGTCAATCTGGCCGCCGGCGGAACTGGGTACCACCAGGCGAACCGGCCTCGCCGGATAATCCCTGGCGCTGTCGGTCTGCGCGGCGGCAGACAGTGGAGCGATCCAAACACAGGCCGCGCCCGCGAGACCGAGAAAACGGATGACAGAGGTTCGTGGGGTCATGGCAATCTCCTTTTTTGCAAGATTGACACCGCCGCATGACCTCCGCAATCATCCAGCATTCATGGATTCATAAACTTCCGGTAATCGACATGGAACTGCGGGACATCGAGTATTTCGCGGTAGTTGCCGAGCACAGGAACATCGGCCGGGCGGCCGAGGCGCTGGGCTTGTCGCAGCCCGCGCTTAGCAAGAGCCTGCGCCGTCTTGAAGCATCCGTGCGCGCGAAGGTGGTCAAGCGCACCACCAAGGGCATTGAACTGACCGCTGTCGGCAATGCGCTGCTGGCCAAGGCAGAGCGCCTGCGGCTGGCGCTCGACGATATCTCGCGCGAAGCCGCCGATCTTGGCGATGGCCGCGCGGGGCATTTGCGCATCGGCACCGGTGCGACGCTGGCCCAGCATGCAGTGGCTGCGGCGTGTGATGCCCTGATGAAACAAGCGCCAAAGATATCCATGACAATTTCCGTAGGTGACAACAAGATCATGCTCGCCGGATTGCGCGGCGGATCGCTGGACCTCGTGGTCACGTCCATACGCGCGCCGCATTACGACGATCTGGTGGAGGAGCATTTGTATGACGAGCCGTTTGTGATATATGCCGCAGCGCACCACCGCCTGGCAAAGCGCAAGCACCTGACGCTCGCCGACCTGACGCAGGAGCGCTGGGCGATGGCAACCGTCAACGGCTCGACGGAACGCAAATTGCATCAGCTATTTGGCGACGCGGGGTTGGGGTCGCCCAACATAACGGTGGAAACACCGCTCCTGTCGCTCAGGCATCAATTGGTGGCGTCATCGGATTTACTCACCTTCAACTCCGTGCGGTCGGCGAAGTATGCCGCAGCGCGATTTCGGCTTGCCGTGTTGCCGGTGAAAGATTTGAATTACGTTCGTCCCGCCGGGGTCATTTACCGAAAGGATGGTTACCTTTCGCCCGCGGCGCTGAAATACATTGAATTGCTTAAGACGGCGGCAAGGACTACCACTGACGTATAGGCAGATCAATAGCGAATGCCGGAACCGATATGCCGCCGTGCAAGTCAGTGCAACGTTTTCGGCGCAGGCTTCGCTTCTGATTCCGGCGTGGTTCGCGCGGCAGGCGCCGCCGGCGCAGGCGACGCGTGATGCGCCACCATGCGCCAGCCGAAGTCGGTGCGTAAATAGATATTTGTTGCGAGCATCGGATTGCGCGCGGGGCCTTGTCCCGCCACGGTGATTTGTTCGTAGACGCTATGCACCGCGACCATCATGCCGTGAATCTCGTGGCGCGCGCGCAGTTGAAAAGCCAGTGTTTGCCCATTGCTGAAAAGCCGGCGCCACGATTCGCGCACGTTCGCCAGACCCGAGATGCGCGGCCCGCCCGGATGCACGCAATATATCTCGTCGTCGTCGGCCCACACCGACATCATGGCTTCGAGATCACTCTTGCCGAAAGCGTCGTAGAAAGCGGCTTCGGCTTCCTGTGCGCTGGCATGGATGGTTTTTTTCATCGTGGGCTGCCATGAAGGGAATCAAACTTATTCTATCAAATTCAGGTAGTTACGGGGAATCGCCGCAGGCGTAGCAGGCGATTGCGTTCCGCACGGGGAAAGGTAACAATTCGCCCCTTGGTTTTTGACAGGTTTCCCATTTTCAATCACGTTCCATTCGGGCGCCAACCCGCAAGCGCACAAGCGATGCGCCATTTTACGAGGAGCAGGCAGATGATGAATTTTGTGCATAAATTGAGTTGCGGATTGTGTGTGGCGGCAGTCAGTGTGAATGCCTTTGCAGCGGATGCCGCGTCCGGCTACCCCGCACGCCCGATACGCATGCTGGTGCCCAATGCGCCCGGCAGTTCGGTCGATACCTTAAGCCGCATCATCGGCAACAAGATGACCGAAGTCATCGGCCAGCAAATGGTGATCGATAACCGCGCCGGCGCAGGCGGCATCGTCGGCATGGAGATCGCCAAAAATGCCGCGCCCGATGGGTATACCCTGATTAGCGCCACCACGGCGGCGTCCACGGTGGCGGTGCTGCTGCAAAAAAATCCGAGCTTCAACCCGGTCACGGATTACGACTACGTGTCGCAATTCGCCGTGACGGCGAATGTGCTGGTGGTGCATCCGTCGCAACCGGCCAAGTCGGTCAAAGAGCTGATCGCCGCGGCCGCCGCCAAACAGGGGCAACTCAATATGGCGTCAGCGGGCGCCGGCTCGCAAAGCCATCTGTCGGGCGCGTATTTCATGTCGGTCGCCAACATGCAGTCGGTGCATGTGCCGTATAAAGGCGGCGGGCCGTCGGTGACTGCGGTGATCGCGGGCGAAGCACAATGGACACTGACGCCGGCGCCCGCCGTGATGACGCATGTCAATGCGGGCAAAGTGCGCGCCATTGGCCACAGCCTGCCCAATCGTGCGCCGCTGATGGGTAATATTCCGCCGATCGCGGAAACGATTCCCGGCTTTGACTACAGCGGCTGGCAGGGATTTTTTGTGCCCAAGGGCACGCCGCGCGCCATCGTCGAGAAGTT
>CAMDDY010000495.1 GCA_945893125.1 Bordetella parapertussis | reverse complement strand
CGATTTTCGTGTTTTTAAGTCGTTGGTTTATATAAATAAAAAAGCTGTTCGTTGAGAGCTTGTCGAAGGGCGTGTTTACGCGAGAGGGCTTCGACAGGCTCAGCCCGAACGGTGCAAGGAAATATGGCGAGCTTGATAAACGTGCGCGGCGACGCGCGACAGACGGGCACAGGACAAATTCCATGCGGGCACTACCCCTGAGTTGGATGGTGACGGCGACAATGCTCGCGGCAAGCGGCATGCCGGTATGCGTCGCGCAGGATGCCGGGCAACGGTCCATCCGTTTGGTGATTGGCTTTCCACCGGGCGGCACCACGGACGTGATGGGTCGCATCGTCGCCAACAAAATGTTCGAGCGTCATGCGCATCGCGTGGTGGTCGACAATCGGCCGGGTGTTTTTATCGGCGCGGAAATCGTCTCGAATGCGTCGCCTGACGGGTTGACGCTGTTCATGGGCACCAGCGGATTTTCCACCGTCACCAGCCTGTATTCCAAAGTGCCGTTTGATCCCGTCAAAGACTTTGCGCCGATCGCGCCGCTGGCGACCACGCCGCACGTGATCACCGTTCATCCCAATCTGCCGGTGAAGTCGGTGAGCGAGTTGATCTCGTATGCGAAGTCGCGGTCCGAGCCCATGCTCTATGCCGCCAGCGCGCCGGGTTCCGGACAGCATCTGGCCGCTGAACTGTTCAAGCGCATGAACGGCATCGAACTGACCTACGTGCCGTACAAGGGGACCAGCGGCGCGTTGCCCGACTTGTTGTCGGGGCGTGTGCAGGTGGGTATAGATAACGTGGTGGTCATGTCGCCGCACGTCAAGCGCGGCGCGCTGCGCGGCCTGGGGGTCACCGGCACCAAGCGCTCGTCGGTGATCCCCGATTTGCCGACGATAGCGGAGGCCGGCACCAGCGGGTTTCAGGCGATAGGCTGGTTTGGCCTGTTTGCACCGGCGCGCACGCCAGCGCTGGTCACCAACAAGTTGAACGTGCAGATCAGAGCGGTGATGGAAGAGCCGGAGTCGCGCGAACGCCTGCTGGCGCTGGGTGCGGAGCCGGTGTCGGGTTCGCCCGATGATCTGCGCAAGCTGCTGGCGTTTGAAATTGCCAAGTGGCGCAAAGTGATACGCGACGCTGGAATTCAGTTCAATTAGCAGCGCATTTCAAAATGTCTACAATAGCCACAGTGGTTCGACTAGCTCACCACGAACGGCTCCTAAAGTGGCCGTTCGCCGTGAGCTTGTTGAAGGGCCAGCATTCATTTTGAAATACGCTCTTGGCAGCGAGCGTGCGTCGGCTTGACCCACCCCCAGCGCTGGCGTACCCTAGCAGGCATAGGCATGACCTAAGTGTTTGTGAACAAAGGATATTTTATGGATAGTGTAGATATGCAAGTGCTCAAATCCGCAGCCGCATGGGTGAAAGACGGCCGTCGTGTGGTGCTGGCGACCGTGGTGAAAACCTGGGGTTCGGCGCCGCGTCCGATAGGCGCGCTGACGGCGATACGCGATGACGGCATGGTGGTCGGCTCGGTGTCGGGCGGCTGCGTCGAAGACGATATGATTCTGCGCGTGCGCAATCGCGAGTTGGTGCAGGACAAACCCGCGACCGCGCAGTATGGCGTGTCGGCAGAAGAGGCCACGCGCTTTGGTCTGCCGTGCGGCGGCACACTTGAACTGGTGCTGGAACCACTGACGGCGGCCAGCGGCATCGATAAATTGCTCGCGCACGTGGAGCGTCACGAGCTGGTGAAGCGCACGCTGGATATGAAATCCGGCAATGCCACCATAGCGCCAGCGGTGAATTCCGATCAGCTTGAATTTGACGGCAACGCGTTCGTGACGGTGCATGGCCCGCGCTGGCGGCTGCTGATTATCGGTGCCGGGCAACTGTCAAAATATTTGGCGCAGATGGGTCAGGCGCTCGACTACAACATCATCGTGTGCGACCCCCGCGAGGAATATACCGAAGGCTGGGATGTACCCGGCGTGGAAATCAAACGCGGTATGCCCGACGATGTGGTGACTGAACTCAATCTCGATGGTCACAGCGCCGTGGTCACACTCACACACGATCCGAAACTCGACGACATGGCGCTGCTTGAGGCGCTCAAATCACCGGCGTTTTTTGTCGGCGCCATTGGTTCGAAAAAGAACAACGATGCGCGGCGCGAGCGGCTGGCGGGCTTTGACCTGTCGCAAGGTGAAATTGCGCGTCTGCGCGGCCCGGTCGGCCTGAAAATCGGCAGCAAGACGCCGCCGGAAATCGCCATCGCGATTCTCGCGGAAATGACTGCGGTGAAAAACGGCGTGACCTTGCCGGAGACGATTGAAAAAGCCAAAGCCACCGTCGCGGGTTGCACCGTAAGCTGAGCGAGTGCTGTGGCGCTGCCGTTATAGGGGTTCCAGCCAGCCATAAAGGATGTGCGGATGTCAATACGTAACTGTTTGTTTATATTGAGTATTCTTGTATCGTGTTGTGCGTCTGGTGCGGCGCTCGCGCAGGATGCGAAAAAGGACAAAGAAGACGGCGTCAAAGTCGGCAAGTCGTCCGCGTTGCGCAATCTCATCCCTGCGGCGTCGCTGGAAAAACAGGCGTCGCAGCAATATTTGCAATTGACGCAACAAGCCGCGACACAAAAAGCATTGGCGCCGGATAACCATCCGCAATTGCAGCGGCTGCGCGCCATTGCCGCACGCATCATTCCGTATGCCACGCGGTTTAATCCGCGCGCCAAGGATTGGAAGTGGGAAGTCAACCTTATCGGGTCCAACCAGATCAACGCGTTTTGCATGCCCGGCGGCAAGATCGCGTTTTACACCGGCATCCTCACGCAATTGCAACTGACGGATGATGAAGCGGCGATGGTGATGGGCCATGAAATCGCGCACGCGCTGCGCGAGCATGCGCGCGAGCAGGCGGGCAAAAACGCGTTGACCAAGGCCGGCGCGATTGGTCTATCAATCGCCACTGGCGGCAAATACGACGGGCTGGTGAGTTCCGGCGCAAACCTGTTGTCGTTGAGTTACTCGCGCAGCGATGAAACCGATGCCGATCTGGTGGGGCTCGACCTTGCCGCGCGCGCGGGCTACGATCCGCGCGCGGGCGTCAGCCTGTGGAAAAAAATGAGCGCGGCCAATAAGGGCGCGCCGCCGCAGTGGATGTCTACCCACCCTTCGGGACCGAGCCGCATCAAGGAAATCGAAAGACATCTGAAGGAAGCGATGCCGCTCTACGAGCGCGCCGAGAAACCCGTGCCGTGGAAAGCGCCGGTGGCTGCTGCAAGGTAGCCCCTCTAGTACTCCGCCTTGATGCCGGCTGCGAGCGCGGTTTTGCGATAACCCGCAAGCTGTGTTTGCAAAAACGCCGCCAGTTCCCGCGGATTGCTCGACACCACGTCCGCGCCTTGCCCTTCGACACGCGCGCGAAATGCAGTGGACGTGACGATTTGTTTTAAGTCGTTTTCCAGGCGGTTCATCACGGCGCCGGGCGTGCGTGCGGGTGCAAACAACGCATAAAACTGCGGCACTTCCAGCCCCGGCAATCCGGCCTCGGCGGTGGACGGCACGCCGGGCAAGTGATCCGACCGTTTGTTTGCCGCCACCGCATACGCGCGCAGCCGTCCGCTTGCGGCGTGCGGCTTAATCACCACCATGTTGGCGATCATCATGTTCACCTCGTTGCCGAGCATGCCCGTCACCGCTGTGCCGCCGCCTTTGTAGGGCACATGCAGAATGTTCACGCCCGCCAACAGCGCAAACAGCTCCCCCGCCAGATGCGTGGTGCCGGCTTGTCCACCCGAGCCGAATTTGTATTTGCCGGGATTGGCCTTGAACAGCGCGATCAATTCCTTCAACGTTTGCGCGGGCAGGCTGGCATGGGACACCACCACGTTATCAAGCTTGGCCACGCGCATTAGCGGCGCGAAATCCTTGAACAAATCGTAAGGCGTGGCTTTGCCGATGGCGGGAAAGATCAGGTGATTGTCGCCGAGAAAAGCCAGCGTGTGGCCGTCGGGCGCGGCCTTG
>CAMDDY010000494.1 GCA_945893125.1 Bordetella parapertussis | reverse complement strand
GCACCGGCGCCGGCGGCTCTATCGGCGTCGAGATGGTGGTGCGCGCCAATCCCGACGGCTACACCATCCTCATCGGTGCATCGAGTTATGCCTCCAACGCGGCGCTCTACAAGCTGCCTTACGATCCGATCAAGGGTTTTGCGGCGGTGTCGCTGCTCGCACGCGGGCCTTTTATCCTGTCGGTGCATCCGTCGGTAAAGGCCGCCAATTTGAAAGAATTCATCGAGCTTGCGCGCGCCAAACCCGGCGCACTGACGTTTGGCTCATCGGGCACGGGCAGCGTGCCGCATCTCGCTACGGAGTTGTTCCGGCAAATGGCGAAACTCGAAATGACCCATGCGCCCTACAAGGGCGACGCGCCCGCAATCACGGATTTGCTGGGCGGGCATATCCAGATTTACTTTGGCGGATCGCTGGTGATGGCCTCGCACATCAACGCGGGCAAACTGCGCGGACTGGCCGTCACCACCGAGAAACGTTCGCCCGCCATGAGCAACCTGCCCGCGCTCTCCGAGATGGTGCCCGGCTACTCATCCACCACCTGGTTTGGGTTGTGGGCGCCGCTGGGCACACCCAAAGACATCATCGCGCGCCTCAATCAAGCCGCCGGCCGCGCGCTCAAATTGCCCGATGTGCAGGAACGCCTGCGCGCCAACGGCTATGAACCGGGGCACAACTCACCCGATGCGTTCAACAGCTTCATCGCGGAAGAAATCGTGAAGTATTCGCGGGTGGTGAAGGACGGGAATATACGGGTGGAGTGAGCTCCGTAGGGCGGATAAGCGAAGCGTAATCCGCCGCATGGAGATAGCCCCCCTATCAAGCCAATCTTCACGTCACGCAAAGATATCTTGCGGCGGAAGGCGCTGCGCTTTTCCGCCCTGCGTATTACGGTACTACGGTGCTAGGTGCCGGTTTATTGTTTGAACACCACCGGCGCCAGCGTGTTCTGATCGATCATCACATCGATCAACGCAGGTTTGCCGCTCGCCAGCGCGCGCTGTATCGCGCCTTCAAGATCGCCGGGTTGGGTGACACGCTCGCCGTACGCACCGAACACTTTCGCCAGGTCGCCGAAGTTGGGATTTTTGTAATCCACCGCAAAGAAACGTCCGCCGAAGTGTTCGTTCTGGAACGCGCGCTCGTTGCCGAGGCCTTCGTCGTTGAAGATCACATGCACCACCGGGATATTTTCGCGCACGGCCGTTTCAAGTTCGCCGATATTGCACATGATGCCCATGTCACCCGACGCTGAAATCACCGGCCGATCCGGGCATGCGAGCTTGGCACCGAGCGCGATCGGGAACGAACCGCCCACCGAGGCCCAGTCGTCGATGCACATAAACGTGAATGGCTCGTGGCTCTTGAAATAGCTGCGCACATGTTTGCCGCCGTTGCCGGCATCAACCACGCACACGCCGTTTTTCGGCAGCACTTTGCGGATCACATGCGCGACCCACTGCGATTGAATCGGCACTGCATCGGGCTTGAGCACCCCATTGAGTTCCGCATCGAAATCGGCGCGCGCCTTGGCGACATCCACCCACGGCTTACGTAACCCCGGTGCGCCCGATTTGCCGGCGCGCTCAGTAAGGCCCTTGATGAAACTCGCTGACGATCCCGCCACGCCCATTTCCACCGGGAAAATGATGCCGATTTGTCCAGGCGCAACGGTGTGATGAATAATTTTTGCGCTTTCGCTGAACACGCCGTATTTGTACATGGTCGAGAACACATCGAAGTGCGAACCGATGGCGACAATCACGTCGGCCTTGGGCGCATTCTTGTTGGCACTTGAAAAACCGTTACGGCCCAGCGGCCCCAAAGCCAACGGATGCGTGGACGGAAATCCATCCGGCGAGTACTGCAACACAGCCACCGGAATACCCGTTGCCGTGGCGAGTTTTTCCATCTCGCCGATGACTTTTTCTTTCATCACGCCTCGACCCACCACGAACAACGGGCGCTCGGCTTTGGCTATCAGCGCCCACGCCGCGTCGAGTTGCCCCGGGTCTGACACCGCCGGCACGGTGGCGCGGTAGGCAGCGGGCGCGATGGCCTCTACCTTCACCTGCTGCAACATCACTTCGTTCGGCGCTTCCAGATGCGTGGGGCCTTGCGGCTCGGTGAGCGCCACGCGAAACGCCTTGCGCACCATTTCCTGTATCCGCTCGGGATACGGAATGCTGTAGGCCCACTTGGTAATCGGCTTCATGAACGGAATCTGGTCGAGATCCTGCGTGGCGTCGCGCTCGCGCATTTCGCTCTCTTGCACGCCGCAGATGCTGATCAGCGGCACGTTGCCTTTGTTGGCGGCGGCAATCGCGGTCACCAAATTGGTGAGGCCCGGCCCTTCGGTCGCGGTCACCACCGCCGGCGCATTGCGCGCGCGCGCAAAGCCCAGCGCCATGAACGCGGCGCCCTGCTCATGGCGCGTGAGGATGAAGCGAATCTCCGGCGTCTCGCGCAGCGCGTCGAGGAACGCAAGGTTTTGCGTGCCCGGAATGCCGAACACGTGATCGATGCCTTCGCGCAACAACGCATCCACCATCGCGCGTGATCCGGTGATCGTGCCGACTTTTTTATTTTCAGTGCTATCCATTTCAACCATCCTTATTTCTATAAATTATTCAATAAAAACAAATACTTATAATCACCCTATCGCAAGTGCTTGTTGAAAAAATCCACCGTGCGCTGCCACGACAGCTTTGCCGCCGCCTCGTCGTAACGCGGCGTGGTGTCGTTATGAAAGCCGTGCTGCGTTTTGGGGTAACTAAAATATTCGTAACGCACCTTGTTGGCTTTCAGCGCCTCTTCATACGCGGGCCAGCCGTCGTTGATGCGCGGATCATCCGAGGCATTCTGCACCATAATCGCCGCCTTTATTTTCGCCACATCGCTCGCCGCGGGTTGCACGCCATAGTACGCAACACCCGCCGCAAGATCGGGCAAACGCGTCGCCAGCAGATTGACGATACCGCCGCCGAAGCAAAAACCCACCGTGCCGATTTTGCCCGTGCAGTCAGGCCGCGCCTTCAGCACGCCGGCACCGGTGACCAGATCTTCGATGCGTTTCTTGGTGTCCTGCTTGGCGAACAGCTCTCGGCCTTTGTCTTCATCGCCGGGATAACCGCCCACCGGGAATAAGGAATCCGGTGCGAACGCGACAAAATTCAGCAGCGCGAGGCGGCGCACCACATCTTCGATATACGGGTTCAGGCCGCGATTCTCATGCACCACATACACGCCGGGCAACTTGCCGGTGGCGTTGGCGGGCTTGGCGAAGTAGCCGCGCATCTTGCCGTGGCCTTGCGGCGAATCGTAGTCGATGGATTCGGTCTTGATGCGCGGATCATCTTTCTTGACCTGCTGCGCCCACGCAAAATTCGGTTGCAGACTTTGCAGCATGGCGGCGGCGGTCACACCGCCCACGGCAAATTTTGCCGCCTCGTCCAGAAATTCGCGGCGGGTTTTGGTGCCATGCACATAGCCGTCGAACAGTCGCAGCACTTCCGGCGGAAAATCACTGGCTTTTTTGCGTTCCATGGTAGAAGCTCCTTCCGTAAAAGAATCGAAGAATTGAAAAAATCAGGTGCGGGACATGAAAGCTTCCGTCAGCGCCGCAGCATAGTCAAGCCCCAGTGTAACGATTTGACAAACATCGCGCCGGGGCGTTTGATATCGAGAATTATCGGGTTGAGCGGAGAATAATGATGGCCAAACTGCGGGTAGCAAAAAATTTTATCGAATATCAGTTGTTCGGCGGTGCGTTAAGTCCGGTAAGCATCAATAACATCCACATGTCGGTGGATGGCTATATCGTGTTCGACATCTCCGGCGGCTGCGTGCCCGATACGGAATGGGTCAGCAGCATCGTATCGGAACCGGAGGCGGATTCAAGTCTGAAGTGCAACCGCGTTATGATGCGAGTGTAGCTTCTTCCAGAAGACTTCGTGGGGTGTTTTGAAGCCGAGGCATTTTCTGGGGCGATGGTTGAGGTAGTGCATGGCGGCAGAGATGTCTTTTTTGGTGATT
>CAMDDY010000493.1 GCA_945893125.1 Bordetella parapertussis | reverse complement strand
ATTTGAGCAGCCGTTCATGCGTTTCGCTCGCCCGCAAAAATGCCACGGTCTCGGCGTTCAGCCGCGTGATGATCGCCGGTGGTGTGGCCGCCGGCGCGAACAATCCGAGCGTCGATTCGGACGCGTAGCCCGGCACACCTGACGCCGCCACCGTCGGCAGCCCTGCTACCAGCACTGAAGGCCGCGCCGATGTCACCGCCAGCGCACGCAAACGCCCAGCGCTCACGAACGGCGCCGCCGCAGTGGCGGTTGCAAACATTGCTTGCACGCGGCCGCTCACCACATCGTTCAATGCCGGCGCCGCGCCGCGATAGTTCACCTGCACCAGATTGACGCCGGCCATCGCCTTGAACAGTTCGCCCGCGATGTGATTGGAATTGCCCGATCCGGAAGTCGCGTAGTTCAGCACACCCGGCTTTTCTTTCGCCAACGCGATCAGTTCCTGCACCGATTTCACCGGCAACGCCGGATGCACCACCAACACGTTGGGCACGGTGGCCGCGAGCGTGATTGGCGCAAAATCCCGCAGCGGATCAAACGGCATGGTGTCGCGCATAAATGGCGAAAGCCAGATCACGATGCCCACCAGCATCAGCGTATGACCATCAGGCTGCGCCTTCGCCACGATTTCGCCG
This sequence comes from Bordetella parapertussis, assembly GCA_945893125.1. Lineage (GTDB taxonomy): Bacteria > Pseudomonadota > Gammaproteobacteria > Burkholderiales > SG8-41 > UBA5216. The sequence continues at coordinate 3,406 of CAMDDY010000493.1, read as the reverse complement.
GGCATCAGCCCACCCGGCCGGTTATCAATGACAACCTGCTGCCCCAGACGCGTGGTCAGACCGCCGGCCACCAAACGCGCGGTGAAGTCGCCCGCCCCGCCCACGCCGGAGGCGATCATGCGGATGGGTTTGGCGGGATAGGTCTGTGCCGTCGCCGCGCCACAACCCAACGCCACGCAACACAGCGTTGCGGCGCCCACGCGCGGGTTCACGTTTTACTCGTGGCAGGCCGTGCCATCTTGTTGCGCGGCGAAATGCAGCAACGCCGTCGCACAAGCGGCAGGATCGCTGGTGTTGATCGCGTGATAACACGTCGGCAGGCGTATCACCTGTGCGTGCGGCACATTCGATTTCAGCAATTCAATTTGTTCGTCACCCGCAATCGGACCTGCCGTGGGGAAAATACCCAGCATCGGCGCCTTGATGCGCGGCAAGTGCGGCACGGTATTCACCGACGAGGCAAATGCGTACATCGCAATCAAAATTTCGACATCAGCTTGACCCATTTCGTCGACAAACCACTTCATCATGCCGGGATCGGCGTCGGGACGAAAACGACGCCCTGAATTCGACGCTTCCGCCCAGCCGCGCGCGCCCATTTTGCGCAACGCTTCCGCGCGGCTGCCATGACCGTAAGCAGAAGCTTTCTCATCCTTGCCGTGCAGATGCATCGGCGACGACACTATGGTCAGCGAACGAAACAGTTCCGGCCGCTGCGCCGCGAACATCATGCCGAGTATGCCGCCCAGCGATTCACCGCAGTAATGCACCGGCCCGCCGCCGAGCAGATCCACGATGGTGCTGAAGTCATCGACATAGGCGTCAAGATTCACATCGCGCTGCAAATCAAAATCTCGCGACGACAAACCCAGTCCGCGCAAATCCGGCCTCACCACTTTGAAAAAGCGGCTGAGATACGGCACCCAGCTAAACCACACGCGATGCGAACGCGAAAACCCGTGTTGCAGCACCAGGTACGGCGCGTTTTTCCACGGATCGGTGTAATCATCGATGACGTAATGCAGTGCCGGTTTACCCGGCCGCGTCAGATGCGGCATGGCGTTTCCTGTTTTATGTGATGCTGCCATTCTGCCACGTTACCGCGGGATCACCGGTTTACGTACTGCGCTGCCGCCTGTACATTAGAATCCTCCAGGAACACTTGCCGTGATGTAGCTGTTGACAGCCTTACCTTGCTTGACGAGCGCGCATCGCTGCGCGCGCACATGAAACAACGGAATACAACGAAATTCAACGAAGCCGATACGCCCGGATTGCAGACGACGCACCATTCAACCGCACGCAATAAACGTGGCTTCGCATTCGAGAGAAAAATGATAACTAATTGTTTTTATTCACTATTTTTTTCGATGCTCCTCGCCACGCCAACGCTCGCGCAAACGCAAAAGCCGACAGAGACGCCCTTTCCCACGCGCCCGGTGCGGCTGCTCACCGCACAAGCCGCCGGCGGCCCGACGGATGTAGTAGCGCGCATCTACGCCAATCGGCTGTCTGAAATTCTCGGCCAGCAAGCAGTGGTGGACAACCGTCACGGCGCGGGCGGCAGCATCGCCGGTGAACTCACCGCGCGCGCGCCCGCCGACGGCTACACGCTGATGGTGGCGGCCAACGGCACGCTGGCGGTGGCGCCGCATATGATCAAACTCACTTACGACGCGCGCCGTGATTTGACGCCGGTGGCGTTGATCGGCAACAGTCCGCTGGGCCTGATGGTGTATCCGCAACTGCCGGCGGCGTCGTTCAAGGAATTGATCGCGCTGGCGAAAGCGCGTCCGGGCAAAATCAATTTCGGTTCTTCCGGCACCGGGGCGACTTCGCACCTCGCCGGCGAATTACTCAAGATGATGGCGGGCATCAACCTGGTTCACGTGCCGTACAAGGGCGCCGGGCCGGCACTGATCGCGATCATGTCGGGTGAGATTGAAATGATGATCTCCGGGCTTTCCAGCGGCCTGCCCTATATCAAACAAAAACAGGTGCGCCTGCTCGCCGTCAGTAGCGCTACGCGCGTGTCGTTATTGCCCGATGCGCCGTCGATGGCGGAAACCCTGCCCGGTTACGATGTGAGTTCGTGGTACGCGGTGTTCGCGCCCGCCGGCACGCCGCGCGCCGTCATCGAGCGGCTGCATCAGGCATCCACCGCCGCCGTCACCACGCCGGAGGTGCAGGCCAGGCTGGTGACCGCCGGCGTAGTGGTGGAAACCCTCTCGCCGCAACAACTCTACGCCAAGCTCAGCGCCGACCTTGACCGCTGGGGCAAAGTGGTCAAGGCGTCCGGCATGAAGCCCAACTAGCGAAACAACGATGCCTGATTTTGATGCTATCGTGATCGGCGGCGGACTGGTCGGCGCCGCAGTCGCTTATGGTCTGGCACGCCGCGGTAAAAAAGCCGTGGTGCTGGACGAAGGCGACATCGCCTATCGCGCGTCACGCGGCAACTTCGGCCTGGTATGGGTGCAGAGCAAAGGCTTCGGCGTGCCGGAGTACCAGCGCTGGACCCGACGCTCGTCCGAGGACTGGGCCGCGTTTTCCGCCGAGTTGCAGCAGGAAACCGGCATCCACAGCGGCCACGAGCGGCCCGGCGGTGTCACCATCTGCCTGACCGAAGAAGAATTGTCCAAGCGCGGCGAGCGCATGGCACAACTGCATCTCGAAGCCGGAGAAACCGCATTTGAATACGAGATGCTGGATCACGCGGCGCTCAGGAAACGCATTCCCGCCATCGGGCCAACGGTGGCCGGCGCATCGTTCACCCCCTACGACGGCCACGCCAATCCGCTGTACACCTTGCGTGCGTTGCATGCGGCGCTGCTCAAACGCGGCAGCGTCTATGTACCCCATGCCAGAGTCGAACACATCGACGCTGCGCCCAATCAATTCAGCATCACCACCGGCGGCGTCACGTACGCCGCGCCCCGGCTGGTGCTGGGCGCGGGCCTCGGCAACAACCCGCTCGGCAAGCTCGTCGGGCTTAACGTGCCGGTGCATCCCTCGCGCGGGCAGATCATCGTCACCGAACGCGTGCAGCCGGTGTTGCCGATGCCCACCTTGATGATCCGCCAGACCGTCGAAGGCACGCTGATGATCGGCGAATCGCGCGAGGACGCGGGCTTTGACGACACCACCTCGCCGGAGATCCTGCACACGCTGGCGGATCGCGCCACAAAGACCTTCCCGTTTTTGCGCAACACCCGCATCGTGCGCACCTGGGCGGCGCTGCGTGTGATGGCACCGGATGGCCTACCCATCTACGAACAATCCCGCGAGTTTCCGGGTGCGTTTGTCTGCACCTGCCACAGCGGCGTCACGCTGGCCGCCGCTCACGCGCTGCACTACGCGGGGTATGTGATCGACGGCGCATTGCCGCCGGAACTCGCACGGTTTT
>CAMDDY010000492.1 GCA_945893125.1 Bordetella parapertussis | reverse complement strand
ATCGTTACTATTTTGGTGCCGCTATTCAAGATCGTGCCGTTTCTTTACACCTGGCGTGTGCGCAAACGGCTGTGGCACTGGTATGACGAACTGAAAAAACTGGAGCAGACCATGTACGACACGCCCGCCGATCAGGACAAGAACCTTGCGGAAATCGACCGTATCGATGACGCCATATCGGATATCGCCGTGCCGGTTGAATACTCCGAGCAATATTATCAACTGCGCTCGCACGTCGAATTCGTGCGCCGGCGGCTGGAATCTCAAACCACGACCGCACCCGCCGAGGGCTGAGTAACCTCGTTCGCCGGCTGCGCAAAAAACGCCTCCACATCCGCCAGTTCCCGCGTGCGTTTCATCGGCGGCAGGCTCTTCCAGATGCGCTTGCCGTAAGGCTTTTCCACCAGCCGTGGATCGCAAATCATCAGCACGCCGCGGTCGGTTTCATCGCGAATCAGCCGCCCTGCGCCTTGTTTTAACGTAATCACCGCCTGCGGCACTTGATATTCCATGAAGGCGTTACGTCCTTCTCGGTTCATCTTGTCGATGCGCGCCGCCAGCACCGGATCATCGGGCGGCGAAAACGGCAGGCGGTCGATCACCACCACCGACAGCGCGTCGCCGCGCACGTCCACGCCCTCCCAGAAACTTTGGCTCGCCACCAGCACCGCGTTACCCAGCGCGCGAAAGCGATCCAGCAACTCGGTGCGCGAGCCTTCGCCCTGCAACAACACCGGATACTCCAGGCCGCGCGCCTTGAATTCCTCGCGCACCAGCTCGCACGCCTCGCGCATCGCGCGCAGACTGGTGAACAGCAAAAACGCCCTGCCCTCGCTCGCCATCAGCACCGGCAACGCGGCCTTGACCACCGCTGCGGTGTACTCGCGCGTGTTCGGATTGGGCATCGCCTTGGGCACGTACAGCAGCGCCTGTTTCTCAAAATCAAACGGGCTGGGCCAGGTAGCGGTTTGTGCATCATCCAGCCCCAGCTCGCCGCAATAGTGCTTGAAATCACCGTTTACCGACAGCGTGGCCGAGGTAAACACCCACGAGCGCGAGGTTTCCGTCACCTGTTTTCTAAACACATCCGCGATAGACAGCGGCGTGGCGTGCAGTTGCAGCGATGCGCCGAACACCTCGATCCAGCGCACATAGCTGTCGTCCTTGGCCTCACGCCAGCGTGCGATGGTTTGCGCCAGTTCCTGCGCACGTTCGCGGCACAGCTTGAGACCTTCGCTGCGCTCGGCTTGCGAATCGAGCAACACAAACAGCGCCGAGAGTTTCGCGCACGCGTCGTTGATGGCGTCCTCGAAGATTTCGTCGTCCTGAATGTCTTTTTGCGTCAGGCGGCCGGTGTCCTCGTCACGCGCGAGGCGCAAATCGCGCGCGGCTTTTTCCAGCGCCAGCGCCGCTTCGGGCAAGGCCGCAAAGTCACGCGCGCCCGCAATGCCCTCCATGCGCGCATCGCGCGCCAGGTCGAGCAACTGCGAGGTTGAAACCCGCTCGCCAAAAAAAAGGCTGGCAGTATCAGGCAACTGATGCGCCTCATCGAAAATCACCGTATTGCATTTGGGTAGCAGCTCCGCCACACCGTCGTCGCGCAGCGCCACATCGGCAAAAAACAAATGGTGATTCACCACCACCACATCCGCGTCGAGCGCCTGCTTGCGCGCGCGCATCACAAAGCACTTGTCGAAATGTTCGCAGTTCGAGCCGAGGCAATTCTCGCGCGTGGAGGTCACATGCGCCCAAACGCCCGCGGTCTCCGGCACGTCCGCCAGATCGGCGCGATCACCGCTTTGCGTGCGCCGCGCGAAGCTCGCGATCAGTTGCAGGTAGCGCGTGTCTTCACGCGTGGGCAGGCGGCCATCAATCAGCGCGTTGGCCAGATGATGGTGGCACACATAATTGGCGCGCCCCTTCAGCAGCGCCACCGACACCGGCGCCTTCAATGCCGAACGCACCGTGGGAATATCGCGATCAAACAACTGATCCTGCAAAGTCTTGGTGCCGGTGGAAATAATCACCTTACCGCCCGACAGCAGCGCCGGCGCCAGATAGGCAAACGTCTTGCCCGTGCCGGTGCCCGCCTCGGCAACTATAACCTGTTGTTTTTGAATTGTTTTTTGTATAGCGAGCGCCATCTCCACCTGGCCCGTGCGGGCACGGAATTCGGGGACGACGGCGGCTAAAGAACCCTCTGCGGAGAAAACTTTTTCGATTTCAGACACGGCGCGCAGTTTAGCGCCTGAAGAGCGGTATGACTACCACGAATCGACGTACTCACAGCGCATCGAGAGGACTGCGTACACCGCCGCCGCCGACCTTGAGCACATGCGTGTAGATCATGGTCGTTTTCACGTCGGCATGACCGAGCAGTTCCTGCACCGTGCGTATATCGTAGCCGGACTGCAATACCTGCGTTGCAAACGAATGGCGCAAGGTGTGCGGTGTGGCCGGTTGGTGCACTTGCGCCAGCCCCAACGCGCGTTTGAATGCACGCTGAAAAGCGGTTTCGTGTGCGTGATGGCGGCGCTCGATGCCACTGCGCGGATCGGTCGAAAGCGTTTCTTGCGGAAACACCCAATGCCAAGCCCAGGACTGCCCGGCGCGTGGATATTTGCGCTCCAGCGCATACGGCAAGTAAACACCGGGGCGATTCGCCGCACGATCTCTCGCCCAAAACACATTGGATCGAGCAAGCTGCGCGCGCAATGGCTCAACCAGCGTGGCAGGGAGCATCACCGCGCGATCCTTGTTGCCTTTCGCCTCGCGCACAATAATCGTGTTTCGCGTGAAATCGATGTCTTTCACGCGCAGGCGCATCGCCTCCATGATGCGCAAACCCGTGCCGTACAACAGCTTGGCTATCAGCAAATGCTCGCCATCCATGAATTGGAAAATACGCCTGACTTCATCCGCGCTCAACACCACCGGCAGGCGCTTCACTTGCCGCGGCCTGCCGATTTCGCCCAGCCAAGGCAGCTCGACATTCAGCACCTGGCCGTAAAGAAACAGTAATGCCGACAAAGCTTGCCGGTGCGTGGAAGCCGAGACCTGCCGTTCCGCCGCCAGCCACGTCAGAAATGCCTCGATCTCGGACTTGCCCATCTCACGCGGATGGCGTAGCTTATGAAAATGAATAAATGCCTTGATCCAATGAACATACGTGCGTTCCGTGCTAAGGCTGTAATGTCTGTAGCGAATGCGTTCGCGAACCTGATCCAGCAGCCGCACGGAGGCCAGTGGTGGATTGTCAGATTTCTGCCGGATTTTAATACTGTTCATCAATACGGGGTATCCCTTTAGCTCCACAACGACTCATTTTTTGGATTTTCTTGAAGCCGCGATTATTTTTTCATAAATCACTGGCTTCGTCACGACAGCCTGCTGGAGCAAGCGATAAAACAGCAATCCGCGTGACCGTGAGGTCCGGCGGTTGAACCTGAACACAAATTCATCGAGGTAATAGTCCAGTTGACCTGGCTGCACAGCGCCGTGGTGGGTGCCCATCATCCAGTGCTGGAGTAACGAGGCAACACGGTGAACGCCTGGCATCGATTCATGGGCTGGCGTATCCGACCCCAGATGAACCGTTCTTCGGTGCCCATATCCGATGTCATCGAGCTTTCTGTAGGCGGGTGATCCGTCACTATGAATGACCGCGCCAGGACGAATGGACTGCCTGACAAAGGACATCAGATGCTCATGATTGCCATGTGCAATTTGTCGAATTCGGATTCTTCCGAAGCCTTTGGGTTGTAGCATTTCAACGGCGATGACGACCAGCACTTTAGTGGTATTGCTCTTGCGGCCAGCTGCAACAATGGGCGTAATGCGATCCGTCAACGCCAGATAGGTTTCATCGACCTCGACTTCCCCGTGCAGTAAATCCCTGTCGGGCCGTCTCTATTCAGCCTGAATCAGGCGAAGGTGGACGCCCTATGAAAGTCTGGCGCAGCACCTCGAACATATTATGACCCTGTTTGTGCATGGTATCGAGATAGGAGCGGATGGTGCAGAAGGTCTGCGCGCCCTGCATTGTGCGAA
>CAMDDY010000491.1 GCA_945893125.1 Bordetella parapertussis | reverse complement strand
GTGTATGTGTCGAACCACGGCGGCCGTCAGTTGGATCACGGGCTGGGCACGATTGAAACGTTGCCGGAAATTGTCGATGCGGTGAACGGCAAGGCAGAAGTATTGTGGGACGGCGGCGTGACGCGCGGCACCGATGTGGTGAAAGCCATCGCGCTGGGCGCGCGTGCCGTGGGCGTGGGCAAGTTGCAAGGCTGGGCGCTGGCGGCGGGCGGCGAACAGGGCATCACGCGCATGTTTGAGTTGCTCGCGCAGGAAATCCACACCACGCTGGGTTTGATGGGCGTTAAGTCGTTGAAGGAACTGAACCCGTCGTGGGTGAGGCCGGCGATGCATACCGGAAAGTTTGGCGTGACGTGTAATTATCCTGTCTTCGATGAGACGTTTGGCGCGCGTTAGGTTAGATCGATGTTGTAGGGTGGGCACGTTGTTTGTGCCCATCACAAACGCGCGCTACTCCATCCGCATTCCGGTGGCCTTCACTGTCTTTTCATTCGCGCGAAACTGCTCGCGCAAAAAAGCGTCGTAGCGCTCCGGATTCAGATACGCATTGTAGAGGCCGCTCTTGGTGAGACCGGTCTTTACTTCAGGCGTCTCCAGCGCGCGCGCGAATTCCGCGCTCAAACGGTCGATCGATGCCTTGGGCGCGCCGGCGCGCGTCACCGCGCCAAACCAGTTGGTGGCTTCATAACCGGGATAGCCGGACTCATGCACCGTGGGCACGTCTTTCATCACGTCGCTGCGGGTTAACGACGTCACTGCAATTGCACGCAAGCGCCCGGCGGCCACATACGGCGCCGCCTCGGACACATTGCCGAAATTAATCGTGGTGTGTCCGCCCATCACCGCAATCGCCGCTGGCCCGCCGCCCTGGTACGGTACGTTGACGATATCGATCTTCGCCAGCAGTTTGAATTGCTCTGCCGCCAGTCGCTGAAAACCGGTGGGGCTGGCGGTGGCGTAGGTGAGTTCGCCGGGCTTGCTGCGCGCCAGTGCGACCAACTCTTTGAGTGAGCGCGCGGGCACCGACGGATGCACGGTAAACAGCAGCGGGTTGGCGGCCAGCCGGGCTATCGGCGCAAAATCGCGCTCGGTGTCGTAAGGCAGCTTGCGCGCGAACAAGTTGATGGTGTAGCTCGGCCCCATCAGCAGAATCACATGCGCGTCAGGCGGCGCGCGCACCACCAGTTCAGTGGCGATCACCGTGCCGCCGCCGGGGCGATCTTCCACCACGATCTGTTGACTGAACGTTTTGGACATCGACGGCGACAACAGGCGGCCGATGATGTCGATGGTGCCGCCAGCAGCGAAGGGCACGATGAAGCGCACCTGCTTTGACGGATAGGCCGCGGCTGGCGCGGGCGCTTGAGCATGCGCGAATCCTGCGCATGCTAGCGCCACGGCGCCTGCGGCAAGGACGGTGATTGGATGCAGGTACATCGCTGGTTCGTTACTGTATTTTGATGCCGCGTTCTTTGACCACCTTGGTCCAGCGCTGGTAATCGCGCTGTATGCGTTCGTTGAATTTAGCCGGCGTGCCGCCCGTCGGTATCATGCCTTGCGTTTCCAGGTTCTTCTTCATATCCGGCTCTTGCAGTAGCTTGTTGATGGCGCCGTTCAACGCATCGACTACAGGCTGCGGCGTATTGCGCGGCGCCATTGCGCCAAACCACAATTCGACTTCATAGCCCGCGATTGATTCGCCAACCGTGGGCACGTTGGGCAGCGAGTACCAGCGCTTGGCGGTGGTAACCCCCAGCGCGCGCAACTTGCCCGAGCCCACATGCGGCACAATCGGCAGCAGGCTGCCGACGATGACCGACGCTTGTCCGGAGATCAAATCGGTCATCGCGGCGCCGGTGCTCTTGTAATGCACGCCGACCATGGTGGTGCCGGTCATGCTCAACATCAGTTCGGTGGCCATGTGCGTCAGCCCACCCACGCCACTGGTGGCATAGGTGAGTGCATCCGGCTTGGCCTTGGCTAACGCAATCAGTTCCTTGGTGGTTTTCGGCGGCAGCGACGGATGGATGGTCAGCATAAACGGGGTGATACCGAATTCGGCGACCCCCGGTATGTTGTTGATCGGGTCGAACGCCGGGCGGTGCGTGGCCGACGACGCGGAAAAGCTGCCCGACATCATCATGATGGTGTAGCCATCGGCGGGCGCCTTGGCGACCATTTCCATGCCGACAAGGCCGGCGGCGGCGCCGCGGTTATCCACCACAAACTGCTGCTTGAATTGCTCGGTCAGTTTGGCCGACACCTGACGCGCCGTGATATCGCTGCCGCCGCCGGGGGCGAAGGGCACGATCACGCGCACGATTTTTGTGGGATAGGCTTGCGCGACCGCGAGCGCGGGACACAGTGCCGCCATGGCGATAAACACGGTGTTGCGTTTCAGGGCGGTGGATTTCATGCGGGTTCTCCTCGTGGGTATAGGTATAGGTATGGGGTATGGGGCTATTTTAACGGGCGCCGCCAGTGGCCGTGTGGCACTAGCTTTAACGCGCGTGCTTTACGGCGAGTTTACCCGGTTTTTGCGGCGGCACGACCACCGCAACGGCCCGACACGCGCGAAACTGTGCGATAGTTCTTGGTATCTTGCCCTTCTGTAACTTCCTTTTGAAATGAATCCACAACCATGACCGCCACAGCAGCTACAACCAACGAATTTAGCGTAATGACCTCCGGCGCCTTTACCGCGGCGCACCTCGCCTTGATCCCGCAACTGGAGCGCCTGACGAAAAAAACCGTGGTCACCGCGTCCACCTCCGTGGGCACCGGCGAAAGCTCGCTCCCAAACCGTCTCAAACGCGGAGAAGTCGTCGATATCGTCATCGTCGCCGACACCCTGCTGCGCCAGTTCATCGATGACAAGCTGGTGCTGGCCGAGGGCTACAAACAGGTGGCCCGCTCGGTGATCGGCATGGCCGTGCGCGCGGGCGCGCCCAAGCCCGACATCAGTACGCCGGAGGCGCTGCGGCAAACCCTGCTGCAAGCGAAATCCATCGGCTACTCCGCCAGCGTCAGCGGCCAGTACCTCACCACCGAACTCGTGCAGCAGTTGGGCATTGCCGATCAGGTGCTGGGCAAATGTCACCTGGTCAGCGGCGGCGAGCGCGTTGGTGCGAGAGTGGCACGCGGCGAACTCGACATCGGCTTTCAGCAAATCAGCGAACTGCTGCCGGTGCCGGGCATAGATCACATCACGCCGCTACCGCCCGCCGTGCAAAAAGTTTCCGCGTTTTCGGCGGGCGTCGCGGCGACTTCGCCGGATGTGGCGTTAGCGCGTTCGGTGATTGCGTTTTTGGCTTCGACGGAGGCGGCGGAGGCTATTACCAAGAGTGGGTTGGAGCCGGTTGGTGGGTGAGGTTTATTGTTGTTTGGTGGGCACGGTTAGAGCGCCCACGAAACCGTAGGCATCAATCGCGGCAATCGTCCGGCTATAAGTCGTCCGGCTATAATTGGACAAGGTTCGCCGCTTGATCTAGTATGTTTTGCATTAACAGGTTGACGGAATTGTGTTCGTGAGATATTTTTTCCTAAAGAATAGAGTGTCGCAACGTCGCAACGTCGCAACGTCGCAACGTCGCAACGTCGTTGCCATCCTTCATGATGGGACGCCTGCGGCGATGCTTGTGGGTGGCGCTGGTACTGCTGGGCACGCTGGTCCCCGCCTTTCCCACGCATGCGGCGGAAAATGAAGCCTCCAGCCCTAAAGACAGCCGCACGATAATTGCGCGCGGCACTATACGGGTCGCCATCACCAAGTTTGATTTGCCCGCGTTTCACTGGCGCAAGCCGGATGGTGAACTCGCGGGGCCGGAAATCGATCTGGCGCGGGTTATTGGCCGCCTGTTGAAAGTGGGTGTTGAATTCATCGACGATTGCCCGACGTTCGACGCAGTGGTCGATGCAGTGGCGAGCGGACGCGCCGATATCGGTATCAGCAAATTGTCGCAAACGCCTTACCGCGTGTTGCGCGTGCGATTTTCCAATCCCTACCTTACCCTGCGTCAGGCTTTCTTGTTTGACCGTGTTTACGTCGGTGCGCA
>CAMDDY010000490.1 GCA_945893125.1 Bordetella parapertussis | reverse complement strand
GGAATACCTCGGCGCCGACGCGCAAGTCGCGCTGTTCAATCGCTACAACACGCTGCGTGAGCAAGGCGGCGGGTTGATTGCCAGCGCCAGCGTGCCGCCGGTGCAACTCAAGCTGCGTGCCGATCTGCTGACGCGGCTGGGCTGGGGGTTGGTGGTACAGGTACACGCGCTCACCGATGACGAGAAAGCGCAGGCGCTGGCGCAGCACGCCCACGCGCGCGGCTTCACGCTGTCGGATGAAGTGATCGCGTATCTGCTCACCCACGCCCCGCGCGACATGGGCGCGCTGTTCGCCACGCTGGATGCGCTGGACCGGCATACGCTGGAAACCAAGCGGGCGGTAACGGTGCCGCTGGTGCGGGAATTGTTGCGCGGTGAAATTTGAGTGCGCGTCTCAATAATTTCACGCCATGATGCCAATGCCTGAAAAAGCGCCTGCGCACGATGTCAGTTCGCCTTCGCCGTGGGCCGTGCGTTGGGCCGCGCTGGCGCCTGCGGCCTGTGCGGTGCTGGACGTAGCGTGCGGCGGCGGACGCCACGCGCGCTATTTCGCCGCGCGTGGGCACGCGGTGGAGGCGGTGGATCGCGACAGCGCGGCGCTCGCCGGGTTGGCCGGTGTCAGTAACGTGACGACACGCTGCGCGGATATGGAAGCGGCGGCGTGGCCTTACGCCGGTAAAACATTCGGCGCGATCATCGTCACGAACTATTTGCATAGACCTTTGTTTCCGTACTTGCTTGCCGCGCTGGCGCCGGGCGGTGTGTTGATTTACGAGACATTTGCGTTGGGCAATGAGCGCTTTGGCCGCCCTGCCAATCCCGATTTTTTGCTCACACCGGGCGAATTGCTGGGCACCGTGCGCGGGGTTTGCCGCGTGTTGGCCTATGAGGATATTTTCGTGGATTTGCCGCGTCCGGCGATGGTGCAGCGCATTTGCGCGCGGCGCGATATGTAACCCGGTGTAACGCGGTGAAACTTGGCCCGCGCCTGGCGGTCTCACTGGCGTCTCGCGCTGACGCAAGCCGGGTACTTCAGGTACAATACCCGGTTAACGCGGTAGAATAAGAAATTACTTAGGAAAATCAACAGGATGGCAACGCCAGCAAGCTTAAAAGGCAGTGTGGTCGCAATTGTGACGCCGATGCAGGATGATGGCGCGCTCGACCTGGATTCGTTCCGCAAATTGCTCGATTGGCACATCGCGCAAGGCACCGACGGCATTGTGGTGGTGGGTACCACCGGTGAATCGCCGACGGTGGATCACGATGAACATTGCCTGCTGATCAAAACCGCCGTGGATCACGTGGCCAAGCGTGTGCCGGTGGTGGCGGGCACGGGTGCGAATTCCACGCGCGAAGCGATTGAATTGTCGGCCTACGCCAAAAAGGCCGGCGCGGACATGAGTTTGTCGGTGGTGCCGTATTACAACCGGCCCACGCAGGAAGGCTTGTATCAACATTTCAAAGCCATCGCAGAAGCGGTGGACATTCAACAGATACTCTACAACGTGCCCGGTCGCACGGTGGCGGATATGCAAAACGACACGGTGCTGCGTCTGGCGCAAGTGCCCAATATTGTCGGCATCAAGGACGCCACCGGAAATCTCGAGCGCGGCTCCGATTTGATCCGGCGCAAGCCCAAGCCGTTCATGGTGTTCAGCGGCGACGACGCCACCGGGTTGCCGCTGATGCTGCTGGGCGGCGATGGCGTTATTTCGGTCACCACTAATGTGGCGCCGAAAGCGATGCATGAATTGTGCGTGGCGGCGCTGGCGGGCGACATCGCCAAGGCGCGTGAAATCAACGACCGCTTGCTCGGCTTGCATCGTCATCTTTTCTGCGAGGCCAATCCGATTCCGGTGAAATGGGCGGTGCAACAGATGGGCTTGATAAAAGGCGGCATACGTTTGCCGCTGACGCCGTTGTCTGCAAGTTGTTACGACCTGGTGCGCGATGCCATGCGCCAGGCGGGCATTCCCGGTTAATGCACGACATGTTTGAACGAGGTTTTTTTATGCAATTGATGCAATGGATAAGAATGGGCGTTCAGGCGCTATGCTGGATTACGGCGGGCGCGTTGCTGGCTGCGTGCAGTTCCATCGAGCTTCCGAGCAAGAAAATTGAATATAAGTCCGCGGGCAAATTGCCGCCGCTGGAAATTCCACCGGACCTGACGCGCCCCACTGCGGATGACCGCTTTACCGTGCCTGACGTCAATACCAGCAAGGGTACCGCGACGGCATCGGATTATTACAAGGATCGTGCGGGCCGCCCGCAGGTGTCGAGCAGCAGCGCAAGCGTGTTACCCGAAGGCGGTGATGCGCGCGTCGAACGCTCCGGCACGCAGCGTTGGCTGGTGGTCAAAGGCGATCCGGGAAAAGTGTGGCCGGTGGTGAAGGATTTTTGGCAGGAAATCGGTTTTATCGTGAATGTGGAAGTGCCGGAGGCCGGGGTGATGGAAACCGACTGGGCGGAAAATCGCGCCAAGATTGATGATGGGTTTATCCGCAGAACATTGGGCCGGCTGCTGGATACCGTTTACGCCACCGGCGAGCGTGACAAGTTTCGCACGCGGCTGGAGCGCGGCGCGACGGGGACAACCGAGGTTTACGTGAGTCATCGCGGCATGGAGGAGGTATATACGTCCTCGGCCAAGGAAAATACAAAATGGCAGCCGCGCAAAGCTGACCCTGAACTGGAAGCCGAAATGCTGCGTCGTCTGATGACCCGTTTCGGCGTGCAGGAAGCGCGCGCGAAGCAACAGGTCGCGGCGGCGGCGCAAGCGCCCATGGCATCCCTAGCCAAGCAAAGCGGCGGCGGCAAACTGATGCTGAATGATCAATTCGACCGCGCGTGGCGCCGTGTCGGGCTGGCGCTGGATCGCGTGGGTTTCACGGTAGAAGATCGTGACCGCAGCAAAGGCATTTATTTTGTCCGCTATATTGATCCTGAATCCGACGTAAAAACCACGGAAGACAAGCCGGGGTTCTTCGGCAGAATGGTCGGCGGTCTGAAATTCTGGGGTAATTCTCCGGCGAAGAAAAACGAGCAATATCAGATCGCCGTCAGGGACATCGACGCGGGCGCCGAAGTCAGTGTGCTGACCAAGGACGGGCGTCAGGAAGCCTCCGCGACTTCCGACCGGATACTGACGCTGTTGTACGATCAATTGAAGTAGGTTTCGTGAAAAGTGAAATGTGAAACGTGAATAGTAAAACCGAGATGCCGCCGACGGGTTGCTTTACGTTTCACAGTTCATTGTTCACGTTTCACCCGCGCTAAAGCATGCGCTTTGCGTCGCTGGGCAGTGGCAGTGAAGGTAACGGCCTGATTGTCCATGCCGGACAAACCCACCTGATGCTGGATTGTGGTTTTGGCCTTGCCGACACCACGCTGCGCCTCGCGCGGCTGGCGCTTGCGCCGGACGATATCGACGGCATCGTTGTCACTCACGAACACGATGATCATGTCGGCGGCGTGGCGCGTTTCGCGCGCAAGCACGATATTCCGGTGTATTTGACGCATGGCACGCTGATGGCAAGCGGCGTCACGCGTTTCAAGGGTGTCGAGGTCAATATCATCGACAGTCACAGTGTGTTGCCCGTAGGCGATATACAGTTGCAGCCGTTCCCCGTGCCGCACGACGCGCGCGAGCCCGCGCAATTCGTGTTCAGCGATGGAAACCGCTCGTTGGGTGTGCTGACGGATACGGGCGTTTCCACTTCGCATATCGAGACCATGTTATCGACGGTGGATGCGCTGGTGCTGGAATGTAATCACGATCTCGACCGGTTGATGAACAGCGCGTATCCGCTTTCGCTCAAGCAACGTATTGCCGGTCGCCTGGGGCATCTGGCCAATGACACGGCGTCGCGTTTGCTGGGCGCGTTGCCGAAAGCCAGGGCGCGCATGCAGCATGTGCTGGCCGCGCACCTGTCAAAACAAAATAATACCCCGGCACTGGCACGGCGCGCGCTGGCGACGGCTTTGGGATGTGACGATGACTGGATCGGCGTGGCGACGCAGGAGCATGGATTTGATTGGCGCGATATTCGGTGAGTGAAC
>CAMDDY010000489.1 GCA_945893125.1 Bordetella parapertussis | reverse complement strand
GCGTGGCAGGTGTTCGACGCCAAGGCCAAGCCATTGCTGCGTCCGTCGTATGCAGAAAAAGAAGTCACCAAGGTGGTGACGCAAACGCTGGAAGAACTCGCGGGCAAACTCGAAGGCGTGAATCCGCAAGGCTTTTTGAAAACTGTGCGCGAGTTCAACGCATCTATACGCACCGAGGTGCCGTTTGATCGCGCCATCAAGGATGGCCGTTGCACTGTCGGCATCGAACCGCCGAAAACCAACTGGGCGTTGGCGCTGGATACGCCGCCGTATGAAGCCTACGCGGTGACTTGCGGCGTGACGTTCACGTTTGGGGGCTTGCGCATCACGCCGGAGACAGGGCAGGTGGTGGACGTGAACCAGTATCCGATTCCGGGGCTGTATACCGCGGGCGAAATGGTCGGCGGTATTTTTTACTTTAACTATCCGGCAGGCACGGGGCTGGTTTCGGGGTGCGTTTTCGGGCGCATTGCTGGCGCGGGGGCCGCATCGGCGGCGAGTGCGCAGACGGCGCCGTTGGTAGTATGAGGCTGGCGTTGCGCACTATACAGCCGTGAGTGGTATACGATCATTCAGCGCAAATCCGCAATCCGTGGCGCAACCTCTTCGGCGAGTAGCCGCAGGCTCTCGTGATCCCAGGCAGGGTCGTCTGAATCGGCAGTCACGCTGAGCAAGGTGCCGAAGCCGCCGACCGTTTCGTACAGCGCGCGGATCTTGTCAGCACATTGCTGCGGGTCTCCCACGATCCACAAATTCTCCATCAGATAGTCGACGTCGATGTCGTCATCGGCCATCGATGGATCGAGTTTCATGATTTGCATCTGGATGGTGCCGGCGCGGCTCGGCCGTTGATGCACATCGTAATTGCGGCCCAGTACGGCGCGCGCGCGTTGACGGGCAATTTCAGGTGTCGGACCGACAAAGACGTCGCGGGCAATTTTCCAGTCACTGCGATTCGGCGTCACGCCCGCGCTATTCGCGCCTTCGACCACGGTCTCCCAGTGGCCCGGCAGAAACGTGCTCGACAACAACGAACTCGACATCGGCGACCAGCCGCGCGCGCCGGCGACTTTCAGCGAACCGGATTGCGGCGTGCTCGCGGCCACGGCGATCGGCGGATGCGGCAACTGCATCGGCTTCATGTGTAGTCCGCGTTCGGTCACGGGATTGAATTTCGGCGCGTCGATGTGGAAAAACTCGCCGTGATATGAAAACGAGCTGTCGCTTTGCCAAAGCCCGAGCACCACCTCGAGGGCTTCGACCGAGCGGCCGCGAGCCTCGGCCGGGTTAAGCCCCATCAACACCAGGTCGGTCGGAATCCCGCCCAGCCCGAGTCCCCAGTTGAAGCGTCCGCGCGCCAGGTGATCGAGCATCGCCAACCGATGCGCGAGATAAACCGGTTCGTGCATGGCGAGCAAGGTCACCCCGGTGCCGAAACGAATCCGTTGGGTTAACCCCAGCGCTTTCGCAATCAACAGATCGGGCGACGGCGCATTTTCCCATTTCTCGGTAAAGTGTTCACCGAGCCAGGCTTCGTCGAACCCCAACTTGTCGGCTAACACCAACTGATCGATGTCGCGGTCGTAGCAATCGGCAATCGCGCGATAAGACGGATGCAAGGGCATCATGAACAGGCCAAGGCGCATGGGCAAAAGTCCTTACAGGCAGAAGATTGAGGTCGGCATCCCAAGCAACGATGCACGGTGTTTCACGGAGAATTCTTTTGGATTTCGTTCGAGCGTATTGTCGTGAATTTTTCGGTGCTTGAGGGCAGTGATTTCCGGCTACATCAGGTCATTCGAATATGACGTTTTCTTGTCTTGGACGGGTTGGTTATAGTTTGTTTTTGGTTTCTTGGCAATCGTTGGAATGTACGTTGTTGGAATGTACGGTGCTGTAGCGGTGATCCACAGGCTTTCGCCCAGCGACGGCTTACCGGAAAATAGGCCCCGCCGGCGAGTGGCTCAGAGCGGCCATCTGCGGTCGCTCAATCCTCAAAAACTCAGCACGTTTGAATGTCCGCTGTCCGTTTCCGTGACGAAAATCGACTATCGGCGTCAGTGACTGGTGTTGGGTGTGGAGCAGACATTCGAACGTGTTTGCTTGGAAAATAAGAATTTTCCTATTGAGCGGCTGCTTTCAAAACAAACGAAAGTCAGCAACCGACCCGTTGCTGCCGGTCGCGCTTCTACATAGCAGACGTTCGCTGCCATACTCGATCACCTTGGTCGATCACCTTCGTCGCCTGCACCATTAATCGACGCGCGCGCCGGACGCCTTGATAACCTTCGCCCACTTGATGGTTTCGGCGGCCATGAAGGCGGCGAACTGTTGCGGCGAGCCGGCCCGCACCATCACTCCGAACCAGGTGTGCGCCTTGTAGCCGGACACGGCTTTGCCCGAGTCGGCGAGCCATCGTAAAATGGCCATGCGTTTTTCGCGCCGCGATGTATTCGAGGAGAGGAGGACAAAAGGATGTGTCCCGTATGTGCCCCTGTTTTTCCAATGTGCCGCATCAGCGTCGCCGCGGCGAGGGGGGGAACATGTCGGTTGGTTCGACCACTCCTCCGGGATTCGCGCGTTGTTACGCTGATGCGAGACAACCTCAACTTGCGGAAATCTGCCTGCGCCGCCGCCGGCGCATCCGCATCGCTGGCGCTGTTGGTCGCGCTTCTCGCCACGACCGCGCCAGCCATCGGACAAGTCTACAAGTCGATCGACTCGAGCGGCCGCGTTCAATTCTCTGACAAACCGCCGTCTGGCACGAAACCCGTCGATGCGGCAGGAAACCGGGCGATCCACGAATTGCAGGGGCGATGGAGCATCGCCAACATAACGATGGACGGCACACTTCGCGGCGACGAGAAATTCGCCGGCGCAACGTGGACGTTTCGCGATTCCGAGTTCGTGATGGAGGCCCGCAACGGCGAGAAGCAGCGATTTACGGTGACGATGGAGCCGGGGTCGGTGCCCAAGGCATTCCGCATCGCGCCGGTTCCGCCGTCGAGCGAGCGCGGTGGGTGGATGATCTACGAGCGCGAGGGCGACCGGCTGCGCCTTGCGTTCATGGACAATCTGGAAGGACGCCCCGCGGGCTTCGAGCCGCGCCGCAAGCAGTTGGTGGCGACATTGATTGCCATGCCGAGAGGCGCAGGAGCGCAACCTGCAACCGGCCACAAGCAACAGGATCCCTGCGCGATCCTGCGTGACGCTGGCGCCAACGAATTGCTGGGCTCGTCGCAGACGCTGACCACGCCGGGAGCGCGGGATCCCGGACGCAGTTGCCGAATTGAACAGGCAACCGGCTTTGCCGTGTCGCTGATGCTCGTGCAAGCGACAACACGCGCTGCGCTGGACCGGGAACGCGGGAAAATGTCCCGCAATGAGCGCGCCGTCGTGCAGGACGAACCCGCTGTAGGTCCGGCGGGATTCTCGGCGGCAAGTGGCAACAACACGGTGGTGATGACGTTGCAGGGCGACACGCTCGTGGCGCTCAGTTTCGACTTCCCGTCGGGCAATTACGCACGACTCTTGCAGTTTGCGCGCCGCGTCGTCGCGAGCATCGGAGCGGGATTGCGGTAGCCTTGCCACGGGTGCCTCATTTCTAGCGCCGATGGCGCGAGGCTCACCCTTCCGTCTCTTCCTCAACAACACTGGTCGGTCACAGCAATGGAGGCATGCGCTGTTGCTGCCGAATGATCAATTCCAGGATATGCTTGGGGAATTGAACGACGGCTTTGGAGAAGGGGCGCGACGGTCCGGTTGTGGCCGGGTACTGAAGTAGACATTACGTCCGAATAGCGGACTGTGGCGAAAATCGCCAAAACCGCGTCCGGCCGCTTTCTGGCATCATACGGGCTGGCTCTTGACGGCCCGTTGCGGTCACTCGCTGTTACATTTAGATTCGCTGGCACTATCCGCTGGCGGATTCAAGTCTGAAGTGCAACCGCGTTATGATGCGAGTGTAGCTTCTTCCAGAAGACTTCGTGGGGTGTTTTGAAGCCGAGGCATTTTCTGGGGCGATGGTTGAGGTAGTGCATGGCGGCAGAGATGTCTTTTTTGGTGATT
>CAMDDY010000488.1 GCA_945893125.1 Bordetella parapertussis | reverse complement strand
AACACAGCCTCATTTGCACATGCGTTATGGGTTCCCGCCTGCGCGGGAACGACGATGGTTATGTTGCCTCGTACCTTTCCAGTTTATCGCGCTGGAAAAAATCTTTCCGTCGCGGGATCCAGCACCGCGGTTTCGCCGATGTGCCGCATCGCCGCACGCCGCTCATCCATGGGCATGACTTCAAACGGCAGTGCCAGCCACATCTCAATGCGCTTACGCATCGCATCCTGTATCGCGCGAAACGCGGCGCGTTTGCCGGCGTCGCTGCCGGTCACTGCCGCCGGATCGGGCAAACCCCAATGCGCCATCGACGGGTGGCCCAGCCACACCGGGCACGCTTCGTTCGCTGCGTTATCGCAGACGGTGACGATCAAATCCATCACCGGTGCGCCGGGCGCCGAAAATTCATCCCACGATTTCGAGCGCAGATTTTGCGCTGGGTAGTTCATTTGCGCACACAGTTCGGCGGCGAATGGATTTACTTTGCCGCCGGGATGCGAGCCGGCGGAGTAACCGCGCAGGCGTCCGTTCGATAGCGTGGTGGCCAGCGCTTCACCGAGTATCGAACGCGCGCTGTTGCCGGTGCAGAGGAAAAGAAAGTTCAAAGGATTGCTCAAAGCGCGCATAAAATTATTGTTTAAAAACAAATGCTTATGATTTTTAAGCGCTTATGCCGCATTGGCCGCATCGGATGTCATGTGCGCCGGCGCATCCATCACGCCGCGCCACGGCGGAAAAACCATTCGGAATTCACTGCCCGCGCCAGGCGCGGATTGAATTTCCAATGTCGCCTGATGCCGCAACAACACATGTTTGACGATAGCCAGGCCCAGCCCGGTGCCGCCGGTTTCGCGCGAGCGTCCGCGATCCACGCGATAGAAGCGCTCGGTAAGCCGCGGAATATGTTCGGCGGCAATGCCGAGGCCGGTGTCGGTGACGCTGAAGATAGCGCACCCCTTTTCGTCCCTGCGCCACGCCAGCGTGATGCGCCCGGGTGGCGAAGTGGCCGGGGTGTAGCGCACGGCGTTACTCACCAGATTGCCGAAAGCGCTGCGCAGTTCGTCGGCGCTGCCGGTGATGCAGGCCTCCGGCGCAACTTGCACCTCGATAGTGTGCCGGCCCGCGCTCAGCGCCCGCGCGTCTTCCGCCAGCGCCAAAGTCAATGCGTACACATCAACACGCTCCTCGCGCTGCGGCGCATCGCCGCCCTCCAGCCGCGACAGCATCAACAGATCATCCACCAGCTTTAACATACGGTGCGACTGCTGCACCATCAAACTGATGTGTCGGCGCGCCTGCTCGGCCGGCTGCACCGGCGCATCCGTCATGTGTTCGAGAAAACCGTGAATCACCGTCAGCGGCGTGCGCAGTTCGTGCGACACATTGGCGATAAAATCGCGGCGCGTGGTATCCGCGCGCTCAATCAGCGTGATGTCAAAACTCACCAGCAGTTTGCGGCCATCGCTGAACGGAATCACCTCGAGCGACAGCACCTGTCCGGCGTTGTGCGCCGGGCGATAGTCGAGAATGTCGCCACGCCGCGCGCTCTGCAAAAAGGCCGCCAGCCGCGCCACGCGCACGATGTTGGTGATGCGCAGCCCGTAGTCGCTGGCTGGATTCAAGCCGAGGTGTTTAGCCGCCGTATCATTGCACCACAGCAATTGATCGCCACTGTCGAGCATGGCAACGCCGTCCGGCAAGGCTTGCGCGGCCTGTATGAACAGATCCAGGTCGCGGGTGACGGTCTCGTGTTTTTTAACTTCCTGGCGCAGCGCGCGGTAAATGCCCGCGAATGCCAGGCCCCATGCGCCCCAGGCATCGGGCACCTCCTCGGCATGGGGCGATTTCAACCAGCGTTCCAGACGCGTAAGCTGGTGGACATGCGCCACATGCAGCAGCAACAAGCCGCCACACGCCGTCACCCACGCCGCCACCACGCCGTTCCACGCGCCCACGCCAATCGCCACCAGGGCGATGGCAGTAAACTTCAGGGTCAGGGAAAACCAGACAGACATCATGGTGCGCGCGCCGCCTTATTCCACAAGCTCCACAAGCCGAGGCCGGCGATTATAGCGCTCGCAGCCGGGGTGTTTGGTGCGCCACTCAGTGGGGTGCTCAGTGGGGTAAACGGGCGGACGACAGTTTGTAGCCCGATCCACGCACGGTTTTGATGACGTCTTCGCCTTCGTCACCCAGCGCAACGCGCAACCGGCGGATATGCACGTCCACCGTGCGCTCCTCGATAAACACATGGTCGCCCCACACCTGGTCGAGCAATTGCGTGCGGCTGTAAACCCGCTCGGGATGCGCGATAAAAAAATGCAGCAGCCGAAATTCCGTCGGCCCCAGTTCAACGGCCACGCCATTTAACCTGATTTCATGACTCACCGGATTAAGCACGAGATCGCCGGCCGTGAGTTCAGCGTCCGACGCATGCGGCGCGCGCCGGCGCAGTACCGCCTGTATGCGCGCGATCAGCTCACGCGGGCTGAAGGGTTTAACCACATAATCATCCGCGCCCTGGTCGAGCCCCTTCACGCGGTCGGCCTCTTCGCCGCGCGCGGTGACGATAATCAACGGCAGATCGGCGGTGCGCGTGGTTTCGCGCAACTCGCGCGCCAGCGCCAAGCCCGATTTATTCGGCAGCATCCAGTCGATCAGCACGGCGTCGGGCAGCTCATCACGCAGCGACAGCAATGCCTCTTCGGCGCTGTCGGCGGTGAAGGCCTCCATGCCGGCCTGCTCCAGCGTGTAACGTATCAACTCCTGCACCGCCGGTTCGTCCTCGACCACGAGTATGCGCGCGGCCATCAGGGCGTTTCCGCCACGGTAACCGGCGCGCCGCCGGTATGCCGCACGTCGGTGCCATGAACGATATAGATCACCTGTTCGGCGATGTTTTCGGCGTGATCGCCCACGCGCTCGATCGCCTTGGCGATCCACACAATGTCGAGCGCGGTGGTAATGGTGCGCGGATCTTCCATCATGTAGGTGATCAACTGGCGCATGATCGCACGGAACTCGGTGTCGATAAACTTGCCTTCCGCGATGACCTTTTCCGCCCCGGCGGCATCCAGACGCGCCATCGTGTCCAGCACACGGCGAAACATCATCGCGGCCTTGGTGCCGGTTTGCCGCACGTCGATGGAGCGCAGAATAGCGAGCGCGCCACGGCTGTATATCTGCCGCGCCATGCGCGCGATTTTTTCGGCTTCGTCGCCGATACGCTCAAGATCGGTGACGATCTTCGATACGCTCATGATCAGCCGCAAATCGCTCGCCGCCGGTTGCCGCCGCGCCACCACGTGCACGCAGGCGTCGTCGATTTGCTTTTCGTAATCATTCACGCGGCGCTCGGTATCGATCACGCGGTCGATGATCTCGTCCCCGCCGGTGGTTAATCCTTCTATCGCGGCCATGAGCTGCGCTTCGACGAGCCCGCCCATTTGCAGCACGCGCGAGCGGATGTCTTCGAGGTCGGCGTCAAATTGTTTGGAGGTATGTTCGCTGTTGGGCATGTGGCTTTCCGTGGTGTAAACGCCGCGCCGTTAACCAAACCGGCCGGTAATATAGTCTTCGGTTTCTTTCTTTGCCGGCTTGATGAATATCGTGTCCGTTTCATCAAACTCGATCAGTTCGCCCAAATACATATATGCCGTGTAGTCCGACACGCGCGCGGCCTGTTGCATGTTGTGGGTCACGATCACGATGGTAAAGTCTTTTTTCAAATCGTGAATCAACTCTTCGATGCGCAAGGTGGAAATCGGGTCGAGCGCGGAGGTCGGTTCATCCAGCAGCAGTATTTGCGGCTTGACCGCGATGCCGCGCGCGATACACAGCCGCTGTTGCTGTCCGCCCGAAAGACTCATGCCGCTTTGGCCGAGTTTGTCCTTGACCTCTTCCCACAACGCGGCGCGTTGCAACGCCCATTCGACGCGCTCGTCCATGCGCCCGCGCGGCATTTTTTCATGCAGGCGCACGCCGAACGCGATGTTGTCGTAGATCGACATCGGAAACGGCGTCGGCTTCTGGAACACCATGCCGATGCGCGCGCGCAGATCATTGACGTCGATATCGCGATCCAGCA
>CAMDDY010000487.1 GCA_945893125.1 Bordetella parapertussis | reverse complement strand
ATGGCGGGCATCGATATCGCGCACATTCCTTTCAAGGGCAGCGGCCCCTCGTTGAATGCGCTGATCGCGGGGCAGGTGCAACTCGCGTTTGCCACGCCGGGGTCGGTGGCCACGCACATCCGGTCCGGCCGGCTGCGCGCGCTGGCAGTCACCAGCGCGCAGCCGTCGCGCTTGCGGCCCGATTTACCCACGGTGGCGTCGGTCGTGCCGGGCTACGAATCGCAGTCGATGGTGGGTGCGTTCGTGCCTATCAAAACACCGCAGGCGCTGCTGATGCGGTTGAATCAGGAATTCGTCAAAGCACTGGCACGCCCAGACGTGCGAGAGAAATTCTTCAACGTGGGCGTTGAGACGATAGGTTCGACGCCGGAAGAATTCGGCGCGCTGGTGAAATCAGAAATGACGCGGCTGGGCAAGGTGATACGCGATGCGGGGTTGCGCGAGAAGTAGACGCGCGGTGTATTGCGTATCATTTATTTTTGTCGTTTCCAGAAATAGCCGTCCATAGAGATGCGCTGTGCGCTCTTTGCGAACTGACCGCAAGCGGTTCAAGATGGTCGATCATGGTGCAGTAGAGCGAAAACTGCTACAATTTCCGACGCTATTCCGGCGCCCAGAGCGAAAATACACGATTTAAAGACGACGCGTTTCGCATGACTTTCGGATCAAGCGCTCGTAAAATGGAACTTGGATCGAGGGTGGAGGAAACCTACAATGGTCCGCCCGCGTTGCGTACTGGATCGGCTGGCCGCAGGTGCCGCAGATTGTCGCCCCATGATCCACAATGGCAATCGCTGACGAGGTGATCGAATGAATGCACGCCGAAATTTTCTTGCGGCCATCGGCTCCGTCATGCTGACCATTCCCCGCATCACGGCTGCGCAACAGCCTGCCAAAGTCGGCTGGCTGCAGTTGAGTGCCAACGGGATGTACGCCGACATCACCGGGCGCGGTTTCCTCAAGGGGCTCGCCGAAGCCGGCTATGCCGAGGGCCGCAACCTGGTGTTGGTAAAGAGATCGGCCGAAGGTGACCTGCGCCGCTTGCGCGCGTTGGCGCGCGAGATCGTTTCCGCCGGTGTCGACGTGATCTTCGCTCCCGCCAAGCCCATGGCCGATGCGGCTTGGTACGCCAGCCGGCGCATCCCGACAGTGATCGCTACCGTTACCGATCCGGTCGTGGTCGAGTACGCTGTTTCGCTGGCGCGTCCGGGCAAGCACATCACGGGGGTGACTACCGCCAACGCCGAACTGATCGGCAAGCGGTTGCAACTGCTTACTGAAATGGTGCCGGGCTTGAAGCAGGTTGGCACGTTCATCGACGAATCCTTGCTTGCCAGTTGCGCGGAAGAAGTCGACCTGATGGAAAAGGCTGCGACTCGCCTCGGCCTGACCATCGTGCGCGTTCCCGTGGCCGCCGATACAGCCGACTGGGACGCAGCGTTCAGGCGAATGGTCTCGGCCAAGGTGCAGGCATTGGTGACCGCACCGATGACCGCCAACTACGACATCACTGACAAGATCGCTGCCCAAGCAACAAAATATCGCTTGCCATTCATGCACGATGTACCTCAGCTGGCCAAGGACGGTCTGGCGGTTTACGGCCCCGACTTTGAGGATATATTCCGCCGCGCCGGGCACTACGTCGCGCGCATTCTCAAGGGCGAAAACCCAGCCATGATGCCGATTGAGGAGCCGCGCGAGTTCAGGATGATCGTCAACCTGAAAACCGCCAAGGCGCTGGGCCTCACGCTGCCGCGTGCCATTCTACTGCGCGCCGACACGGTGATCGAATAATAGAAATTTAAGGCAGGTACGGAATACAGAATCGGTTCACGAATTGCGCGCAATGCCGTTCGGGTATAGAAGTTTTAAACACCCTTTTGCGCGGGTCGCGATGCATCTCTGGCTTGATAAGCCATGCCGGCGCGTGCCACTGCGGTATGTGCGATTGACCATACGCCCAACTGCACGCGTGCCACGCGATGATCGCGGGCGCATCAAGCAGCGCAACAATCCCGCAAAAGCACGGCAGCCCGAGGGCCGCCGGGATGGAGGTTTATTTCTGCTTTTTTTCTGTGGGATCCTGGTGTAGCTTCTGTATGGCGGACAGATCCATACCCTCGACAAAAGTGTTGGGATAAACAAAACCACCGGTGCATACCATTACAAACATTCGTAGCAGGTGTCCAGGCGTGCCACCGGGACCTACGGGTACTATTGTCTTATTGGGTCGCGCAGTTGCCTCTTTTGAAACCTGTGCCATCGTGATTGCTGCAACTTGTGTCATCGTGAATTCCTGATTTAAGTGGCAGAAGGCCTGCGCGAACAAGGTTACGATCGTGCTACTCCACTGGATGGCTACAATAAGCGCACATCCTTTCGGCGTGCTTACGCTGCCCGCTTAAGTTTGTGCTGCGATACGAGTAGGGCCGTGATGCCTTTCGCCAAGCTTACATGGTGTGCGCGATTTTATTTTCGCGCCGGCGTTAACGTTGTGCGGATCGCGAGATCCTCGGGCGAAAGAAAAAATCTCGATTGCGCTCAACGGAATTTGCGCGCAAGAGAAGTCAACCCATTTGGTAGTATGCTTTGAATGTTGATGCTCGATCCTGTCTGACACCGCCTGCTGACCCCGATTGGATTCTGATTGCTGCATGCTGGCATTACGGTTCGCGCTATCAGCACGACTGCACCGAATCTGGCTATACTGCCTGCGCAAGTAGCGTGAACTATTCCAGCGATAACTCTGCATGATGAATCTGCGGCGAATCCGGGTGACGATTGTTGCGGGGACTTTTGTGTCCGCCGCGTGCATGGCGCATGGGCAGGGCTATCCGACCCGCCCGATCCATTTTCTGGTGCCGTTCACCGTCGGCGGCGGCGCCGATATCGCGGCCCGCACGATTGCACAAAACCTCGGCGACGAACTCGGGCAGCAGATCGTGGTGGACAACCGGCCCGGCAGTGGCGGCGTTCTGGGCATGGAAATCGCCGCGACGTCATCCGCCAACGGTTACACGCTGGTCATGGGCAACATCGGCACGATAGCCGTCGCGCCGGCGGTGTACCGCAAATTGCCCTATGACCCAGTGCGCGACTTGGCGCCCATCACCTTGCTTGCCGCCTCGACTTACGTGATGGGTGTGACGGCGTCAATGTCGCCCAGGACGGTGCAGGAGTTTGTGGCAATGGCCAAATCCAATCCCGGCAAACTCAACTACGCATCGACGGGCATCGGCTCGCCCGGACATCTGTCGGCGGCGCTGCTCTCTGTTTTAAGCGGCATCCGGATGGAACACGTGCCGTACAAGGACATCAGCCAGATATTCGTCGATATGTATGCGGGGCAGATGCAACTCTATTTTTCAGGCATCTCGCCGGCACTGACGCAAATGAAGACGGGAAAAATTCGCGTGCTCGCGGTAACCAGCGCAAGGCGATCACCGCAAATACCGGAGCTGCCGACGATGGCCGAAGCAGGCGTTCCGAGCTTTGAAGTGTCGGGCTGGTACGGCTTGTTCACGCCGGCGGGCACGCCGCCGAAAATCATCGCGCAAATCAACGTCGCCGTGAAAAAAATCGCCGCCAGCCGCGATCTGCAAAAACGTTTCGCAGCCATCGGCGCCGATCTGACAACCAGCACGCCGGAGGAATTATCGGCGTTCGTCAAATCCGAGATACTAAAATGGGCGAAGGTGGTGAAAGAATCAGGGATGCGGGTCGACTAGAAAACAGCCTGCGCGATTTGATGGATTGCGACAGTCACCCAAAAACGGCACTTTGATGCCACCGGTAGCTGCAACATATTGAAAGCGAATTTCTGACCCGTTTGAGGCGGATTGTGTGATTGCTGCGGTGTCTGCTTCTCGGCCTTATGGAAAGCTTTCCATAAGGCCGATTATGCATAGTCCGCGATTATGTATAGTTCAGAGTTCAAGAGCTGGGTACAGCCCAGATTCACTGTACATAATTTTGTGGTTGCCCAGCGCACGACTTGCGTGCGACAGGGTTGTTTGCAGCAATAGCCAGTGACGACATCCGCAGAATAGCGATCCAACTTAAGGCTTCGATGGGCATGCGGCGCGCATT